>JAOUDU010000231.1 GCA_029859085.1 Gammaproteobacteria bacterium
ATGCCACTGCTTGCCAGTGCCGTCCTCGAACCAGCCCGCCAGGCTGCACTCGTCCTCCCAGTGGATCGGCATCCAGCCGAAGTGGATGGCCTGGAACTCCGCCAGCGGCGCGCCGCCGGCGTAGGCGTCGCCGACGGGCCGCACGCCCCAGGACCGGTCCTTGAGCCCGAAGGTGCTGTGCCCATCCACCTTCAGCCGCTTGCCGTCATAGCGGATCCAGCCCTCCCAGGAGCCGAACTGGTCCAGGCGGGTGACGTCCATTATCAGGTGGCGCTGGTTGCGCATCGTCTGGCGACCCTCCTCGATACAGGCCGTATGCGGGGTGAATACCAGGTCGCACTCGATGCCTGTTTCGTTGGGCCCTATCGCCACCCGGTGGCGTCCCATCGGCTCCAGTATGTGCAGGGCGAAAGGCCCTACCGTGGTGTCGGTGGGCTCAAGGGGGGCGCGGCGGGAGCCGTGAAACGCGTACTGGCGCCCGTCTATGGCCAGGCTGAGGCTGCAGTCGAGAATACCCAGGTTGGGATAGCGGCACAGGCCGACCCCGAAGTAAAAACTGCCGTCCCGGGCGTGGGCGTTGTACCAGAAGCGGTCATAGGTGTTGCGGTCGCTGGTCGCCGTATGGAACACGGGCTCGGCAGTCTGGTGAATCGGGTAATCATCGAATTTCGATAGCACGGTTGTAATCTCCACGGTGGCCAGCGCCCTAGCATGGACTACCTCGCCCGGGGCAACAAGGGCGCCGGGGCACCGGACGCACCCATGTATAGCAAATCAAACCCGCGCCAGCCCGCGCAGCCATGGCGCTGGCCCGCAGGGTAAAGGATAATGGCCGCAACTCCGGCAAATCTTTGCACACTGTATATGTATCGCAACCTGTATGCGCAACCAGCGGCAACCGTGATCATCCGGGCATGATAGAAACCGCCGCCCTGTCCCTGGCGACGTTCTTCGCCACTATCGGCCCGCTGGATGTGGCCGCGATATTTGCGGCCCTGACCATCGACTCCAGCCGCCAGCACCGCCGCTCGATGGCGGTGCGGGGGACGCTGATCGCAACTTTCATCCTGGTGCTGTTCGCCCTGGTGGGCGAGCTGGTACTCGGGGGCCTGGGCATCTCCCTGGCGGCACTGAGAACCGCCGGGGGAATACTACTGCTGCTGATCGCGATCGAAATGGTGTTCGCCCGGACTACCGGCGGCACCTCTACTACCGACGAGGAGGAACAGGAGGCGCGGTCAAAACAGGATATCTCGGTATTTCCTATTGCCACCCCGCTGATAGCCGGACCCGGTGCGATGGGTGCCGCCATCCTGCTGATGGCCAATGCGGAGGGCGACCTGGGTCGCCAGCTGATCGTGCTGGCGTCACTGCTTGCGGTCCTGCTGTTTACCTTTATCGGCATGCTGCTGGCGGGTCGCATCCAGAAACTGCTGGGCGTCATCGGGATGCACGTGATCACCCGGATCATGGGGGTGCTGCTTTCGGCGCTGGCCATCCAGTTTATCTTCGACGGCATCGCCCAGAGCGGCCTCCTGCGAGCCTGAGAGCCATCGCGCGGTGAGCGCCACGGAATCACTGGCGTTGTAAGCCCCGGCCGCGAGAGCGTAGAATGCCCGACATCAAAACAGGGATCGCGACGTGGCCAGATTATCCATTCTCATCGCTTTATTGAGCTACTGCCTGCCATCGCTGGCCACGGATGTAACCCTGCTGGCCGGTTACCAGTTCAACTCGAACTTCGAAATCGTCTCTGCAAATGACCTGCCCCCGGTGGTGGAGCCCAACACGGGGCAACCGGGGGACAATGTGGAGCTGGATGACGGGGCCGCCTACAGCCTTGCGGTGGATTTTGTCTTCGAGCAGCAGCAGGACAAGCGCATCGGCTTCTATGTATCCCACCAGCAGAGCCAGTTCGAATCGAATGCCGGGCTGGCCAATAGTGACCTGGACATCACCCACGTCCATTTCACCGCCATGAGCTATTACCCGCAAGGCAGGATGGAACCCTTCGTCATGGCGGGGATAGGCGCGGGCTTTTTCTCACCGAAGGACTCCACCCTCAAGGACGAAACAAAATTCTCCGGGCAGGTCGGCGCCGGCACCAACTACCGGTTTACCGACGACCTGCTGCTGCGGCTGGACGTGCGCTGGCTGGCGACCTTTTTCGACAGCAGCGGCGCCGCGTTTTGCAGCGGCGGCTGTACCATCGCCGTGAGTTCCAAAACCTACAGCCAGGTACAGGCGAACATCGGGCTGATGTACCGGTTTTGACCGGGGCCGAATAAATTCGGCCAGGTCAGAAGAACCCCAGCGGATTGATGTCGTGGCTCACCAGCATATTCTTGGTCTGCTGGTAGTGCTCCAGCGCCATCTTGTGGCCCTCACGCCCGATGCCCGATTTCTTGTAACCACCGAAAGCGGCGTGGGCCGGGTAGGCGTGGTAGCAGTTCATCCAGACCCGGCCGGCCTTGATGCCGCGGCCCATGCGGAAAGCGCGATTGGTGTCCCGGGTCCAGACGCCGGCGCCCAGGCCATATTCCGTCGCATTGGCGATCGCCAGTGCCTCGGCCTCGTTCCTGAACGTGGTAACGCCCAGGGTCGGGCCAAAAATTTCCTCCTGGAACACCCGCATATCGTTGGTGCCCTGCAGCAGGGTAGGCTGGATGTAATAGCCGCCCGCGATATCGCTGCCCACCGTCGCCTTGCCGCCACCCATCAGGAAATGGGCTCCCTCAGTTTTGGCCACATCCATGTAGCCCATTATCCGCTCGAACTGCTCCAGTGAAACCTGGGCCCCGATCATGGTGTCGGTATCGAGCGGGTTGCCCTGCTTGATGTTCTTCGCTCGCGCCAGCACCCGCTCGATGAAATCGCCGTAGATGCTTTCCTGCACCAGTGCCCGCGAAGGGCAGGTGCAGACCTCACCCTGGTTGAAGAAGCCCAGCAGAACACCCTCCACGCACTTGCTGATGAAGTCGTCTTCCTGGGCCATGATGTCCTCGAAGAATATATTGGGTGACTTACCACCCAGTTCCACCGTAGAGGGAATCAGTGTTTTTGCGGCATTGGCCAGGATGATCTGGCCCACCGCGGTGGAGCCGGTGAATGCGATCTTGGCGATACGGTTGGAACTCGCCAGTGCCTGGCCTATCTCTTCACCGTAGCCGTTGAGGATATTCACCACGCCAGGGGGCAGCAGGTCGGCGATCATCTCCATCATCACCAGCACGGACACCGGGGTCTGTTCCGCCGGCTTGAGCACAACGCAATTGCCGGCCGCCAGGGCCGGTGCCAGTTTCCACCCCGCCATCAGCAGCGGAAAATTCCACGGTATGATCTGCCCCACCACGCCCAGGGGCTCATGGAAGTGGTAGCACACGGTAGTGGAATCGATCTCGGCAGCCGTTCCCTCCTGGGCGCGGATGCAGCCGGCGAAATAGCGGAAGTGGTCTATCAGCAGCGGCAGGTCGGCGTTCAGCGTTTCGCGAATACTCTTGCCGTTGTCCCAGGTTTCCACGTAGGCCAGGGTTTCCAGGTTGGCCTCGATCCGGTCCGCGATCCGCAGCAGGACATTGGAGCGCTCGGCGGCGGGGGTCTTGCCCCAGGCGTCCGCCGCCGCGTGCGCGGCATCCAGGGCGACATGGAGATCCGCCGGTGTCGAGCGGGCTACCTCGCAGAATACCTGGCCCGTCACCGGGGTAATATTCTCGAAATACTTACCCTCTTTCGGTGCGACCCACTCACCGCCAATAAAATTCTCATAGCGGCTCTTGAAGGTGAATAGTGCGTCTTTGCTGCCGGGCATAGCGTATAACATGGGGACATTCTCCAGTGAGGGATTGGACCAGCTCAATATAGCGCAGGATGGCACTAAAGGCAGTGTTTACGGCCGGCACCCGGCAAGCTTGACACGAACCGGGCCCGGCACTACATTTAGTTCTTTTTTGGAACCATTTACTACGCCTGCGCTGGAGATCATCAGATGACCGCACGAGTAGCCCTGATAATAGGCGCCGGGGATGCGATCGGCAGTGCCATCACCCGCGAGTTCGCAGCCTCCGGCCTGACGGTATGCGCCGCCAGGCGCAATGGCGAGCGCCTTGGCCCGCTGGTGGAGGAATTGAACGGGGCCGGGCACTGCGCCCACGCATTCAGTTGTGACGCCCGCAAGGAGGATGCCGTTACGGCCCTGTTCGCCCACATCGAGGCCGAGATCGGAGAGATCGAGGTCGTGGTATTCAACGTCGGCGCCAACGTCCCGATGGGGATTCTCGAAACCGACAGCCGCAAGTTTTTCAAGATCTGGGAGATGGCCTGCTTCGCCGGCTTCCTCTGCGGCCGGGAGGCTGCTCGCTATTTGACCAGGCACGGGCGCGGCACCATCATTTTCACCGGTGCCACGGCAAGCCTGCGCGGTGCCGCCGGCTTCGCCGCCTTTGCCAGTGCCAAGCACGGGCTGCGCGCGCTGGCCCAGAGCATGGCCCGCGAACTCGGACCGAAGAATATTCACGTGGCCCATGTGGTCATCGACGCGGCAGTCGACACCCAATGGATCAGTGAGAACGTGCCGGAATCAGCCGCGCTCAAGCTCAAGGACGGCATCGTCAACCCGGCTGACCTGGCCCGGAACTACGTGATGCTCCACCAGCAGCCCCGCAATGCCTGGACCTTTGAACTGGACATTCGACCCTGGATCGAACACTGGTGATTGCAGGATGCTGAAAAGCCCCGGCAAAGTGTGAGACTCGCATGCTACCCGCTAGGAGAAAGCCATGAGCAAAACCCTGGAATTTTATTTTGATGTCGGCAGCCCCACCGCCTACCTCGCCCACAAGCGCCTCGGCCAGTTGCGCAAAAACTATGACCTGCAAGTAAACTACGTCCCGATGCTGTTGGGCGGCATCTTCAAGGCGACCGGCAATACCTCCCCCGTTGCGATCCCCGCCAAGGGCAAGTATATGCTGGAGCAGGACCTGCCCAGGTTCGCGCTGCGCTACGGCGTGCCACTCGCTTTCAATCCCCATTTCCCCATCAACACCCTCAACCTGATGCGCGGCGCGGTTGCGGCCGGGCGCCTGGGTTGTTCAGATGGTTACGTGGACCGGGTGTTCGACGCAATCTGGGTGCACGCACAAAACATGGGGGATCCGGTCGTAATGAGCCAGGTGCTGGCGGAGGCGGGCCTGGACGCCGAAGGACTGATCGCCCTGTCGCAGGATCCCGAAGTGAAAGCAGAGCTGGCAGCGAACACCGAGGCCGCCGTCGCACGCGGCGTATTTGGTGCACCCACCATGTTTATGGATGGCGCGATGTATTTCGGCCAGGATCGGCTGGACTTTATCGAGGAAGCACTGCAGGCTTAGGTATGGACTCAACCGGCTACAGTCGCGCAACCCACTTCAGTATTGTCTGGGGCGTAACCCTGGCAGTGCTCA
>JAOUDU010000232.1 GCA_029859085.1 Gammaproteobacteria bacterium
AGAGGATCGGACATGTTATCGTTCATGCCCAGGTCCAGGTCGGTCAGCATGATGATCGGCGTCTGCAGTCGCTCCGCCAGGTCGAAGGACATGGCGCCGAAGTCGAAGCACTCTTTCGGCGTGGAGGGAAACAGCAATACGTGCTTGGTATCGCCGTGGCTGGCATAGGCCGCCGCCAGCACATCCGATTGCTGGGTGCGGGTGGGCATACCGGTAGAGGGCCCGGCCCGCTGCACGTCGAACAGCACAGTCGGGATCTCGGCGAAATAGGCAAGGCCCAGGAACTCGCTCATCAGGGACAGGCCGGGGCCACTGGTCGCGGTAAACGCCCGCGCCCCGTTCCAGCTCGCACCGATAACCATGCCGATAGCCGCCAGTTCGTCCTCGGCCTGCACGATCGCATAGTTGCGCCGGCCGGTGCCCGGGTCGATACGCACCCGCCGGGCATACTTTTCGAAAGCATCCACCACCGAAGTCGAGGGTGTGATCGGGTACCAGGCGGCAACCGTCGCACCGCCATAGACGGCCCCGAGGCCCAGCGCGGTATTGCCGTCCAGGAGAATCTTGTCCCCGACCTGGTTGGACGAGGACACGCGGATCCCGATGGGGCATTCAAAATGGTCCATTGCATACTGGTGGCCGAGCTCGAGAGCCTTGATATTGGGCAGGATCAGCTTTTCCTTGCCCTTGAACTGGTCTGACACCAGGTCGGTGAGCACCTTGAAATCCATGTCCAGCAGGGCCGCGAGCGCGCCCACGTAAATCACGTTCTTGAACAACTGCCGCTGCCGCGGGTCCTTGTACTTCTCATTGCAGATTTGGGTCAGTGGCAGACCGATATTGGTGATGTCAGTACGCACCAGGCGCAGGTCCAGGGGCTTGGTGTTGTCGTAGATAAAGTAACCGCCGGGTTCTATCTCGCGAATATCCTGGGCCATGCTCTGGGGGTTTACCGAGAGAATGATATCCACCCCGCCGCGCCGCCCGAGGTAGCCTTTCTCGCTGACGCGCACTTCGTACCAGGTGGGCAGGCCCTGGATATTGGAGGGGAAAATATTCTTGGGGCTGACCGGCAGGCCCATCCGGAACAGCGCCTTCGCAAACAGGTTGTTGGCGCTGGCCGATCCCGTGCCGTTCACATTGGCGAACTTGATGACAAAATCGTTGACCGATTCCAGCCGCTTCATACCAGTGTCCCGCTCACGTTATAGAGAAATTTCTGCATGTCCCAGGCGCCGGTGGGGCAGCGCTCAGCACACAGCCCGCAGTGCAGGCAGACATCCTCATCCTTGACCATCACTCGAGCAGTCGGCAGTTCGGCCGATACGTACAGGTCCTGGCTCAGGTTGTGCGCTGGCGCCGTCAGGCGGGTCCGCAACTCCTTTTGCGGGCCGTTGACAGTAAAAGTGATGCAGTCTGTCGGGCAGATGTCGACGCAGGCGTCGCACTCAATGCAGCGAACCTCATCGAATACTGTCTGCACGTCGCAGTTCAGGCAGCGCTCCGCCTCCTTGTAACCGGTGGCGGTATCGAAACCCAGTTCAACTTCCAGCTTGCGATCCTTGAGGAGCTTTTTCAGCGGCGCATGGGGAACCGGGTAGCGCGGGTCCGGCGCCACGGCGTTGTCGTAGCTCCACTCGTGCACGCCCATTTTCTGGCTCGCCAGGTTGGTCATTGGCGGGGGCCGCTTGCCCACCGACTTGTCCTGGCACAGCAGGTTGATACTGATCGCAGCCTGGTGGCCATGGGCCACGGCGGTAATGATGTTCTCGGGACCGAAGGCCGAGTCACCGCCAAAAAACACCTTGGGGTTAGTCGACTGGAAAGTGGTCTTGTCGACCACCGGCATGTCCCACTTGTCGAACTCGATTCCAAGGTCGCGCTCGATCCAGGGGAAGGAATTCTCCTGGCCGATTGCCATCAGCACATCATCGGCCTCCATGAATACCAGGTCTTCACCCGTGGGCACGAGGCTGCGATTGCCCTTGTCGTCGTAGTGGGCCTCCACCTTCTCGAACAACATGCCCTTGAGCTTGCCTTTCTCGATGACGAATTCCTTGGGAACGTGGTTGTTGTAGAACGGGATGCCCTCCGCCATCGCATCCTCTTTTTCCCAGGGGGAAGCCTTCATATCCTCAAAGGGACTGCGCACCACGATGCGCACGTCCTTCCCGCCCATACGCATGGATGTGCGACAGCAATCCATGGCGGTGTTGCCGCCACCGAGCACCAGCACCCTCTCGCCGATCCTGTCGGTGTGCTCGAACGCGACACTGGCCAGCCAGTCGATCCCGAGAAAGACATGGTCGCGGGCATCTTCCAGCCCGGGCAGGTTCAGGCCCTTGCCGCGCGGGGCGCCGGTGCCGACGAAAACGGCGTCGTAGTCCTTGTCGAGGATATCCTTGAGGCTGTCGACCTGGACATTGAAAGTGGCGTTGATACCCATGTTGAGGATGTAATTCACCTCTTCATCCAGCACGCCTATGGGCAGGCGGAACGACGGTATCTGGCTGCGCATCATGCCGCCGCCGGCAAACTGGTTGTCGTAGACATCTATGATGTAGCCCAGTGGCGCGAGGTCCCGGGCCACGGTCAGGGAGGCGGGGCCGGCGCCGATCAGGGCGATGCGCTTGCCGTTCTTCTCCTTGGGGATGAGCGGCAGGCGGGCGGTAATATCATCCTTGTTGTCGGCGGCCACACGCTTGAGGCGACAAATTGCTACCGGCTGTTCCTCCACCCGGACGCGGCGACAGGCGGGTTCGCAGGGGCGGTCACAGGTCCGCCCCAGTACTCCTGGAAACACGTTGGAGTACCAGTTGATCATATAGGCGTCGGTGTAGCGTTGCGCGGCGATTAGGCGGATGTACTCGGGTACCGGGGTGTGGGCCGGGCAGGCGTACTGGCAATCCACCACCTTGTGGAAATACTCGGGATTCTTGATATTCGTCGGTTTCACAATAGCTGCCTGTGTTGTTATGCAGTGATTTTTCACTTGAGCAGATGCGCCGAAATTGTGTCACAGCTATGCTCGCATTACATCCGGCCAAAGCACTATTACCGGATTTTTCACCATCTTGCCCGGCGCGGTATGAAGGTCAGAACCAGTCGGAGAACCACCCCCCCTCCTTGAGCTTTTCCTCGCACACCTGCAGCTGGGACTGGTAGCTGGCAGCCTTGCGCTCCACCTTGCGCGCCACCTCCAGCAACCACGGCTTGTTGCGGTAACTGCCCCGTCCGTAGCCGCCGTGTCCCTCGTGGTACGCGAGGTAAAGGCGGTAGGTATCCTTGCGGCCGATGCCGTTGAGCCGGTGTGACTGGTCGTTGTACCAGCCGATGAAATCGATGGAGTCGCCGAAGTCGTCGCGGTCCGCGCCCCAGCGCCCGGCGCTGCGCTCATAGGCTTCCCAGGTCGACTCCAGCGCCTGGCTGTAGCCGTAGGAGTTGGAGGGACGGGTCCAGGGAATGAATCCGAGAATGGTCTGCCGGGGGGGCCTCGCCGTGGCATTGAAGCCCGACTCCTGCCGCATGATGGCCATCATAATGGGAATGCTGCTGTTCCAGGCGTCGCGAGCCTCGGCCGCATCTTCGTACCAGTCATCTTTCTCGGTGAAAATCGCACAGATATTGTCGATGTTTTTCGGCTTGGAAGCGGTGCAGCCCGCCAGCAGGGCAATCAGCAGCAGGGCACCCAGTCGCAGTGCACCGCCAGCCAGTCGATACATCACGGAACGATCCCGTGCGCTGCCAACAGCGCCAGCAAACCGGCTTCATCGATAACCTCCACCCCCAGTTCCTGCGCCTTGCCGAGCTTGGATCCCGCGCCGGGACCCGCTACCACACAGGTGGTTTTGGCCGATACACTGCCCGCCACCCTGGCGCCCAGTGCCTGCAGGTGCGCCCGGGCATCATCGCGCCCCAGCGCTTCGAGTTTGCCGGTAACCACCCAGGTCTGGCCGGCCAGGGGCAGGTCGGTGGCAACTGCGTCCAGGTCGGGCCAGCTGACCCCGGCGCTGCGCAATTCCTGCACCACCGCCATGCTGGAGGCGGAGTCAAAAAACTGGCGCAGGTGATCGGCCACCACTGGACCCACGTCGCTGACCGCCAGTAACCGCTCTTCCGAGGCCCCCGCCAGGGCGTCCCAATTGCCGAAATGCCGCGCCAGGGCGAGGGCCGTCGCCTCCCCCACCTCGCGGATTCCCAGCGCAAAAATGAACCGCGCCAGGGTGGTCCGCTTGCTCTTTTCAAGCGCAGCCAGCAGGTTGTCCGCGGACTTCTCGCCCATCCGTTCCAGTTGCAGCAACTGCTCTTTACCAAGCCGGTAAAGGCCCGCGACATTGGCTACCAGGCCCTCGTCCACCAGTTGCTCCACCAGCTTGTCACCCAGGCCATCGATATCCATCGCCCGGCGCGACGCAAAGTGCCGGATTGCCGCCTTCTGCTGGGCCGCGCATACCAACCCGCCCATGCACCGAACCACGGCCTCGTCAGGTGCGCGCTCGAGGTCTGAACCGCATACAGGGCAGCGCTGTGGAAAGATTATGGCGCCGGCATCTGGCGGACGCCGGTCAAGTACCACCGAGACCACCTGCGGGATCACGTCTCCCGCACGGCGCACGACCACGGTGTCGCCCAGGCGCACGCCCAGGCGCCCGATTTCGTCGCTGTTGTGCAAGGTGGCATTGCTCACGGTTACACCGCCTACGAAAACCGGCTCGAGCCTGGCCACCGGGGTGATGGCCCCGGTTCGACCCACCTGGAACTCGACATCCAGCAGCCGGGTCATTTCCTCCTGGGCGGGGAACTTGCGGGCGATTGCCCAGCGCGGCGCCCGTGATACGAAACCCAGACGCTGTTGCAGGCCGAGATCGTTAACCTTGAACACGATACCGTCGATATCGTAAGGCAGGGTCTCGCGCCGCGCCGCCAGCTGGCTGTAATACTCGGCGCAGGCCTCGATTCCGCGCACTACCCGTGACTCGTGGTTGATGCGCAGGCCCCACTGCTGCAGCCGGGCCAGTATGGCGGCATGCTGCCCCGGCAGCTCGCCGCCGGCGACCATGCCCACGCCGTAGCAGCACATTTCCAGCGGTCGGGAGGCGGTGATGCGCGCATCGAGCTGGCGCAGACTGCCCGCCGCCGCGTTGCGTGGATTCACAAAGGTCTTTTCCCCCAGCTCCCGCGCCCGGTCATTCAATTGCTCGAACCCGGCCCTGGGCATGTAGATTTCGCCGCGCACCTCCAGCAGGTCCGGGTAGCCGTCGCCCCGCAGGTGCAGTGGTACCGAGGGAATGGTGCGAACGTTGTGGGTAATGTCCTCCCCGGTGGTGCCATCGCCGCGGGTGGCGGCGCGCTCCAGCAGGCCCGCGCGGTACAGGAGACTGACGGCGATGCCGTCGAGCTTGGGCTCACAGGCAAACTCCAG
>JAOUDU010000233.1 GCA_029859085.1 Gammaproteobacteria bacterium
CATGACGGCAAGGCAGCTGCTCGAAAAACGCTATGAAGTCGTGGTTATCGAACAGGACAAGGAACGCATTGACGAACTGGGTCGTGACATGGACGTGGGGTTTATCCACGGCGATGGCAGCAAACCTGCGATATTGCGCGAGGCGGACCCCGCAGCGACGGATTTCCTCTTCTGTCTGTGCGGTACCGACCAGTACAACATCATTGCCAGCCTGGTGGGCCGTTCACTGGGGTACCGGCGGGTCATCACCCGTATTGAAGACCCTTCCTATGAGCACATCTGCATCGAGCTGGGACTGGAAGACATCATCATCCCTGACTTCACCATTGCCCGCCACCTGGGGGATCTGTGCGAGGGGCAGGATTCCCTGGAGCTCTCCGCCATGTTAAAGGGTGATGCGCGGGTGTTTGCGTTTGTCGCCTCGGAAGCGGACGAAGGGCCCCTGGCGGATCTGAACCCGCCCAAAGGGAGCAGCCTGATGTTTTTGTACCGCGATGACAGGCTGATACTGCCGGAGCTGGAAACAATTGTGCGCGAGGGGGATGAAGTCCTGATCATCTCGCATGCCAAAGTGATTCCCGAACTACAGGCCCGCTGGAAGCCCCTGCTCTCTGAGAGCAGTACTGCAAGAGAGGCGTAGTGACACAAATTGCCCCGTCAGGAGGTGACATCGCACAAACGCTGGGTGTGGGTAAAACGCCGCACCACGGCGCGCGGTATTGGCGCCGGGCCTTTTTTTTGGCCGCCGCCCTCGTTGCCATTGGCCTTTGCTGAGCCAGCGGAACGATTATAGTGAATTGTTGGCGGTCTGACTTTCCTGTTCAAACGCTTGCCAGGCCTGGTCGATCAGGTAGCTGTGGACTGATTCTACTTCGGCCGGGGTGAGCAGGTCGCTGAAATTCCCCATGCCGCGATCGACGCGGGAACCTCGCAACAGGATATCGTTAAACTCTGCATGGGTTGTCGCGCTCATCCGCTTCAGGTCGGGGATACCGGCGCCCCTGCCATCGATATTGGCATGGCACTTGGCGCATTGGCGCAGGAAAATTTCGCCGCCGCGGGCAATCTCGGTGGCTGTGCCGCGTCTGGCTACTGGTGGCGGCGAGAGCGTATTATCCTGATGGCTCAATTCCGCTCTTTTGGGCACCGTAGCACCGCCCAGTTTCAACACGATCAGCCTGCCCTTGTTGCCGTAGGTATAGGACGCGCTTCCCGGGAGATAGGTATTGCCATTGCCGCCACCGATGCCGCTCAACACGGCGATGTACTGCGTGCCGTCGATGCTGTAGCTCATCGGCGCGGCCATGACGCTGGCGGCCAGGTCGAGCGACAGCAACTCCTCGCCAGTGCGGGCGTCCAGCGCGACCAGGTGGCCGGTTCCGCGACCCTGGAACACCAGGTTGCCCGCTGTGGTCATTGTGCCGCCGCCGTTCCAGAAGGCCGTCATGTCGCCCACCCAGGGGCCGGATGTTTCCCGCTCCCAGGCCAGCGCCTGGGTAACCGGATTCCAGGCGCGCAGGAAGCCGCGTATCGTGGTGTCAGGCTGGCCTGACGCGAGCTCTGCCAGTGGCGGCAGCGTCTTCGCCAGTTCGCTGTCCAACCCCCATTCACCCGGTGCCGGGAAAATATACAGTGAGGTTGAATTGATGCCGCCCTTTATGTATTCAAAAGGCTGTGACGGCATGGTCCAGATGGCCCCCGCTTCGATGACCGGTATGTAGACCAGGCCGGTGCCCGGGTTGTAGGCCATGGGCTGCCAGTTGTGCGCCCCCGCGGCGCTGGGAAAGATCAGCTTGGGGGCGTCGAAATATTCAGCCTGGGAGGTCTCCACCGGGCGGCCAGTCGCCATATCGATGTGGCTTGCCCAGGTTGTGGTGGCGTAGGGTTGTGCGGAAATCAACTGGCCTGTGGCTCGATCCAGGACATAGAAAAAGCCATTTTTCGGTGCCTGCATGATGACCTGCCGTCGCTGCCCGGCAATGTCCAGGTCGGCGAGGATCATCTTTTGCGTGGCGGTAAAGTCCCAGTTATCGCCGGGTGTGGTCTGGTAGTACCACACCAGCCGACCGGTGTCCGGATTCAGCGCCAGGATCGAGGACAGGTAAAGATTGTCGCCCCCCGCCGGACTGCGCAATTTGCGCGGGTACGGCGCGGCGTTGCCGGTACCGATATACAGCAGGTTGAGCTGGGGGTCGTAAGCCATCGCGTCCCATACGGTGCCGCCCAGGCCCACTTCCCACAAGCTGTTCGGGTCCCAGGTGGCGGCAGCTGGCTCGAGTTCCGGGTGCTCGAAACCCAGCTCGGGATCACCGGGTACCGTAAAAAATCGCCAGCTGAGTGAGCCGTCAGCGATGCTGTATGCGCTGACATAACCGCGGGCGTCGAACTCGGCGCCGGCGTTGCCGATCACGACTTTATCGGCAGCGATATATGGGGCGCCGGTAATGGTATAGCCCCGCTGGTGATCGATGATGGTGTCGGCCTTCCACCGCACGGCACCATCGCCGATGTCGAGTGCGTATAGGTAGCCATCGAGTGAGGCGACGTAGACCGTACCCTTCCAGATCGCCAGGCCGCGATTGACCACGCCGCAACAGACGCGCCGGACAGCCGCGGGGTCAATTTCCGGGGCGAATTCCCACAAAGTCTTTCCGCTGGTGGCGTCCATTGCCCTGACGGTCCCGGTCGGGCCGCTGGCATACATTACGCCATCCACCACTGACGGGGTGGACTCGAAGCCGTGCTCTGACTCGAAGTCGGAGTGCCAGGCGTAACCGAGCCGGCTGACGTTGTCGCGGTTGATTTGCGCCAGCGGTGAATAATAGCTCTGTTGGTAATCCCGGCCGCCGGTCAGCCATGTACCGGGTTCGTCTGCCAGCTTCACCAGGCGTGCCTTGTCGATTGGCTTCGATACGGTCTTATCGGCGGGGTACTGGATGCGATGCGAGCAGGCATACAGCAGTGAGACAGCCAGCATCACTGCCAGTAATCTGACTGTCCTCGCACCGACACGGGTACCGATCCAGGATGCGAACTCAGTAGTGATCAGAAACGCCCGGCTCATTGCCACTCTCCATGTAAGTCAGGGTTGTGTGCCATCCTGCGGCCAGGATGGGATCGAGGATGAGCTGCAGCCATCGGCAGTCGATGTCACCGCTCTGCAATCAGGACCGGATAGCGGTCCGAGTCCAGCGGCTGGCCGGGCACCAGCTCGTCAGAGAGAAGCGGCTTGCTCAGGCCGGGTCGGACGTCGTAGACCACGTCGTCACCGATGTAGCGAATGGTGTAGCCGCGCCGCCGGCGAGTTTGCAGGCTGTTGCCGCCGGCGCCGTGCACGGTCATCGCGTGAAACAGGTAGACGTCCCCGGGCTCCAGGTCCCAGGAAATGATCTCGTAGCTGGCGCGATCCGCCTCGATGTCCGGTATGTCCTCGAACTCCGGATTGCGCTCATACTGGCTGATCGCTGTGGTCTTGCCGAACGTCTCCGGCTGGAACCAGCGATTCCAGCGGTGGGAGCCGCGAATGAATTCCAGGCGCCCGTTCTCTGCCGTGGTCTTGTCGAGGGCGATCCAGAAGGACAGGACCTGCCAGCCGCGGATAGGCCAGTAGGGCTGGTCGTTGTGCCAGCGCGTGCGCTGGCCCATGGCCGCCTCCTTTACGAACAGCTGGTCGTAGAGCAGGTTGATCTTATTGCTGCCGAAAAACGCCTGGGCGAGGGCGGGCAGTTGGGAGTCGAGACAGATCTCCCGGAATGCAGGGTGTGTTTCCCATAACCTGAGGTTGCCGTGAAACCGGCCCTCATCGGACTCGTAGCCGTGGAAAAACGGGCCTGGCTCACGGATATCGTCCTCGATGGCGGCTGCCAGTTTTTCCAGTTGTTCGGCGCTGATAACACCCCGCAGGGGCACCGCCCCGTCTGCATTGAAGGCGTCGATATCGGCCTGGCATACGGTATAACTCATGTCACTTCTCCTGGCGCCTGCCAGCGGCATGGACCCGGGTCAGGCTTATGCCGCTGTTTCGTCCTCGTCGATCTTTTCCACCAGCTCGTTGAGCAATTCGTACAGCAGCTCCAGCTTGCCGTAGCCGAATTTCTCAGTGATGTAAGCGTAGCGGGCCTCGTTGACCGGCGAAAGGGTTTTAAACAGCTTTCGCCCCGCAGAGGTGATGGACACGATGGAGCGACGCTGGTCATTGCTGGCGGTTTTGCGGCTGACAAGTCCGCGCTTGTGCAGGTTCTGCAGTATACGGGACAGGCTCGGCATCAACAGCGCGCAGCGCTCGGCAATCTCGGTTGCATCCAACTTGTCCTCTTCCACCAGCACCCGGATGACCCGCCATTGCTGCGGCGAGAGGTCGTGCTCTTTCAGTGCCGGGCTGAACTTCTTCATCACCGCTTCCCGCGCCCGCAGCAGGGCCATCGGCAGCGAGCGGTCAAACTGGCGCATCGGCATATCAGACGGTCGGGTCATCGATCACCCCGTTGCGCAGCAGGCCGATGCCGTCCACCTCCACTTCCACCTCGTCGCCGGGCGCGAGGTACCTGGGCGGGTCGAAGCGGGCGCCGGCGCCCAGCGGTGTACCGGTGGAAATCAGGTCGCCGGGCTTCAGGATAAAAAACGTGGAGAGGTAACTGACCAGGTAGGCAAACGGAAACATCAGGTTGGCAGTGGTGTCGTGCTGGCGCTGCTCGCCGTTTACCCGGGTGGTCAGGGTCAGCGCATCGTAGCCGGCAAACTCATCTGCACTTACGAGCCAGGGGCCGATGCTGCCTGAATGGACGAAATTCTTGCCCTGGGTGACGTTGAACTTGGCATGGCGCACCCAGTCGCGCAGGGTGCCCTCGTTCATCAGTGTGAGTCCGGCGACGTGCTCCAGCGCCCGCGCCTGCGGGATGCGGTGCCCGGCCTTGCCGATAACCATCACAATCTCGCCCTCGTAATCCAGTTGGTGGGATTCCGGCGGCCGCCACAGGGGTTGGTCGTGCCCGGTAAAGGAATCGATGGTGCGCATGAACAGGCTGGGCCACTCGGGGTCCTCGGAATCGTCCCGGTACTCGCTGTTGCGGTTGGCGTAGTTGACGCCGATACAGGCGATCTTCTCGGGGGTGGATATCGGGGGCAGGTAGCGGATATCTGCGAGGTCCATATCCGCCTCGAGGCCGGCGGCGCGGTCCGTCATCGCGCTGAGGGCGTTATCCTGCAACACCTGGAGCAGGCTGCCGCCGAAGCGGGCGCCCAGGTCGATGATTCCCTTATCGGTTGCCGCTCCCCAGCTGGACCTGTCGGCGATGGAAAATGTGAGAAAACGCATGGCTGGGTCCTGTTGATTGGGGTATATATATTAACGGGTTAAATAATAGGCGAAAGGGGAGTCTGGGGCAA
>JAOUDU010000234.1 GCA_029859085.1 Gammaproteobacteria bacterium
GGATCCACTTCGTGCATGAAGCAGGGAGGGGAGCTGACTGGTCCTGGTTTAAAATCAACTTTACTATCGTCGGCCACCCTGGCAACACTCCCTAATGGGGGATATATCGCAATAACTGGATTATGAACACGGACGCTGCGCACTTTACACCACCACTTTCAATCCGGGCCTTTACCAGCGGTACTGGTGATCATTAACCGGGATGCTCTTCTTAACCATCGCCATGCATCCCCCGGGGATTCAAACGGCATACTGCCGCGCAGGAAAATGCACTTCTGGCATCTTACCACTCGAAAGACGACTTCCAGACGTTGGATGCACCCTGGTGAGCGCGACCACCATACCATTCGCGATTGGCAATGTAGCGCAAAGGTACCGCAGCACCTGATGATGCCAGTTAGAAAAGTATATATATGATTTTTATGGAGAAATATGGAGCTGGCGAGAGGAATCGAACCCCCGACCGGCTGATTACAAATCAGCTGCTCTACCTACTGAGCTACGCCAGCCTTGATCAGAGTAGGGATGGCAAACACCCCCCTTTGAAGGACCGCGATTGTAGATAATGCTGGGGGCTGTTGCAATCGTCTTGGAGAGATTTGCGGGTTCGTCGTCACACCCCGTACACAGCCCGACTATTTTACATACTTTTTGTAGTGTTATTGTCCTGAGTCAATAACATTTTCCGCACTGGGGGTAATTTTAACGCTCAGGGAATTCGATCCGTCAGACAAGGGAATAGAGAAGCACGCAAATTTTTTGCTATAGCTTGTATGTTGCTGGTAACAATCGTAATCCAGGCCTATGCCTACCCAGTCCGGTCTTACAGGGATACTTCAAGGTGGCAGGTCGCCTAAAACAGCGCAAACTTACCTATACCAAAATGCCCAAAGGGAAAGTCTCATGAAGAAAAAAGCGATCGCATTGTCTGTACTTACCGCTTTCAGCTCACAAGCCGGGGCGTTCCAGCTTGATACCGGGGACGATTGGAATATCCGCTGGGATAACACCCTTACCGGCAACTTGATGTCGCGGGTCGGCCCGACCAAGCGCAGTGTGGTCGACCTTACCAAGAATCCCGCTGGTAGCATTGCAGATGACGGGGACTATTCGGTAGATCGCAAGAGCGGAGGTATTGCCAGCGCCCGGGTCGACTTGCGCTCGGAGTTGGACGTGGTCTGGAGACAGGACTTTGGTTTTCGTATCAGCGGCGCCGGCTGGTACGATGCCGCCTACGAAAATAGCGATAACCCGAAAAAGGGCGCGCTGCCCATCACCGGCCTGCCCTACGATTATTCCTGGGCCGGGCTCACCTACAAGCCCGGTGACTACAGCGATGAGGCTGAAGATCTGCACTACTACGGTGGCGAGCTGCTGGACGCCTTCGTGTTTGGCAACTGGGGCATCGGCGATACGGCCCTGGGTGTGAGGGCCGGCCGGCACACCATTTTCTGGGGTCAGAGTCTGCTGGCTATGGGCGCCATCACCGGTATCGCCGGGTCCATGACGGCGCTGGATTCAGCCAAGGGGCTGGCGGTGCCGGGGACGGAAGCCCAGGAGCTGTTCCTGCCATCCACCAAGATCTCAAGCGTGTGGCAGCTCACCGACAACCTCACCATCAACGGCTACTATGAGTTCGAACACCGGGTCAACCGCAACCCGGAAACCGGCACCTACTGGAGCCCGGTTGAGGTACTCACGGAAAACAGCCAGTGTTTTGTGCTGACCGCCGGAGGCCCTTTTGGCCCGAATGGTGAGCCTGGCTCGCAGAGGCAGTGTTTCAAGGTGAGGGACAACAAGGTCGAGGACTCCGGGGAATACGGTTTCAACCTGCAGTACTACATCGAGCCCTGGCAACTGGAGACCAGTTTGGTCTATATCAATGGTTCTGACCGCACCGTGGCGGGTGTCTATGGCACCCTGGGCGGTGTAGATCCTGCGAAGGTCGCCCAATTTGCGAAACCCTGGGATGAGGGCGGCGCCAATGCTCTCGTCTTAGGTGAATGGGGCTGGGCGTTCAAGAAGGAGGTGGAGACCTTCGGCCTCTCCCTGTCCAAGCAGATGTTCGATATCAGCTTCGGCATGGATATCGTCTACCGGAAAAACGCGGGTCTGAACCCGGATTTCCGTTCATCTCTTCTCCGCGCACTCGCGGACCCCAGCGCGACCCCCGCCGATTATTCTTACGATCCCGATGACTACCCCGGGGCAACCGGCGACATCTGGGGCGTGGTTGTTAATGGCCTGGGTTTCCTGAACGGGGATTGGGGGCTGTGGGATGGGGGTAAATGGATCGTCGAGTACACCACGAGCTGGTTGGATAAATACAAGAAAAATGAACAGTATGCCGACGTAGACATGCACAAGGGGCGTGTCACCACCCAGATAGCCGTGAAGTTCGAGCCCACCTGGTACCAGGTGTTCCCGGGTTGGGACATGACGCTGCCGGTGAACGTGTCCTATAGCATTGACGGTGAGCAGCCACCCCAGGGTTCCATTCTCGAAGAGGAGTTGGGTAACGCCAGCGTGGGCGTCTCTTTCCTGGTCAACGAGGTATGGGTCCTGGACGCAAAGTACAGCGCGTACTTCGGTCCCTCGTACCCAGGCACAACAGGTCCCCTGAACGATCGGGACAACGTCTCCATGACTGTGAAGAGAACATTCTAGCGTCGTTACGCTAGCCCCATTTCGCACACCCTTCTTTTTGGTGGGGGGCCTGGGGCCATGACCGCTGCACAACCTTACCTTCATATAGCTTTTTGAAGGATTACTAGAAGTAAAGTATTACTTCTAAAGCACATGGCAGAATATTTCGAGCGTGGGCTGGGGTTTTACCAATCAGCTGCTTTATTTACTTGGCCCAGCGAGCCTTACTACAGTTTTTGCTGCGATCATAAG
Source organism: Gammaproteobacteria bacterium (assembly GCA_029859085.1). Classification (GTDB taxonomy): domain Bacteria; phylum Pseudomonadota; class Gammaproteobacteria; order Pseudomonadales; family Halieaceae; genus JARRPM01. The sequence goes on from JAOUDU010000234.1 coordinate 2,899, forward strand.
AGACATCGAGGGTGACCGACCGGGCCAAAATTGCCGCCTGGTTGGCAACTCCGGAGAGAAATCGAGAGGGTGCAAATTAGATGGGTTATATGCTGGTCGCGTGAAGGCAGTGGTCGGCTGCCTCGGCTACCGCAACCCTCTTTACAGCGAAAATTTTTTGTCAGGAAAGATTGGCGAAGCGAGCCGATCAAAATGACCGGCTGCTCTACACACTAAACAACTGCTACTTCTTTTGCATGGATTCAATATATTGGATTAGGGCCATCATCCTGCCTTTGCTCTCCATGTAACGATTTTCGCTGGTAGCTTTCCTGCGGAAAACATCACCCCAAATGGGCATCTCCTTGGAACCGTGTGCGCGAATATTTCCTTGCTCATAGGTGCCATCAATAGTTCTGTACACTTTCTGGTATGGGAAATTGCCACCATTGTTTTTAGCCAGGACAGTCAGATCACTTGGCTTGCCTTTTAGTGCCTCTGCCATCGGACCATTACCCGTCCCATCAGGCCCATGACACGACGCGCAGAAGTTGTCATAGTCCGCCTTAATCCACTCACTGACTTCAGCATTTACACCGACTGCCGCAAGGAATGTGCTGCCGACCAATCCAGCGCCAAGAATCAGGTTTTTCAGTGACTTGCTCATCGTCTTCTCCATTTTTATCAGACTATTTCCTACGGCGAAGTAAACTGACTGCACAACCCGAAAGCCTGCTCCACACGGGTTCAGCCTACTGCGAAAACCCAAATCGGTGTTTGATGCAGATCAACTTAACCATAACCTAAGTGTGCCTAAAATGCAGCCAGAGGAGTTGCCGGATATGGGTTATTGCCACCAGCTGTGCAGTAAGTGGCCTATTTGGATCATTCAGAGGCGGTCCCGACAATGGGTTGCAAACGTTCCTGACCAAACACGGGGCCGTTATCGACTATTTTTAGGCTGAGCGAGTCAGTTCTTGAATTGTGACATCTTGCAAACCCTGCCAAACAATAATACCCCTCTCACGACCTGCCCTACCTAGAGGTACAGCCCTATTCGGTATACGCTTGGAACAGCCTGTCCAAAAATGACCGCCTGTCTACAGGCGCCACAACGGGCAGCCAAAGATTTCTTGCTACCAAGTTAGGTATAGGTTCAGCTGGGAGTTTTTGAGGACTTACCGCAAGGGCATTTGGGGAGCATAATTGCGCCGCTTTGAGACATTTGGTTCCGATAATACCAAGTGGCAAGAGAATGCCATAGTCTGACTATTTACCGCTGCTAAGGGGCGCTTATCCGACTAATGTTTGATCGGCGTCAACAGTCACACAAGTAGAATAAGCCATATTTTTTTGTGGATAATGCAAAGCTCAGATTGGTGTGGTCAGTAACGAAAGCCATAGTGAGTTTCAATTATTACGGCTGAATTTTAAGTGGGGTATTGTTGTGACAAGCAAGTCCAGCTTATTTATGTTCCCACTTGCTGCATTCTGCAACGTGCTGCTTGCAAATTCAGTCGCTGCTTTGACGATGGATTACTTTTATCGGGGCAATCCTTTCGTCGAGGTGGAAGGCGTCACCGGCCTGTTTACCACCACCGATCGCGTCACTGCGAGGTTCACGATAGATTGTGCCGTCGCCCATAGCGAGGGCACGTGCAGGAACCTGCCTTACGACGATTACTTTCGGCTGGGTGCCATCGATGCAGAGTACATGAGTTTTTCCGCTGGCCCTGTGGTGCTGCCCACTGCTGACGGGCACTATGAAGTCAGCACGTTCTCGTTCTCTACCGACTATTGGCGCCGCATAGTCGACTGGGATATGGACTTGTTTCTGAGTGGACCCTCGCTGAACGTAGACACTGACAATGCAAACGGTGGTATCGACTCGGTTGGTGCGCCAGGTGAGTCTGCCAATGTTTCAGGACAGCCGGGAGTATGGGGAAACGAATTGTCTACAGCTGAAAGCGACTTCGATCTCGTGGTTACCAAGACGGTGGATAATCCTGCACCTGTCGGCCCGCAGCGAGCGGTTGAGTTTACGGTATCTATCGTCAATAACGGGCCGAGCCCGGTAAAGGACGTGGTCGTTGTCGACCAATTGCCGCCAGAATTATCGATCCCGGAAGGCATGACCGCCTATACGAGTGCCGGTTATTACGACCAGGATTCCGGCCGCTGGGAACTCGGTGATCTGGACAACAGCCTGCCCCAGGTAATGACTATTCCGGCTCTGGTAGTGGCCGAGTCCCAGACGCCCTGCATTATCAATTCGGCCAGCACGCAAACAGAGGGCGATATGTATCCAGGGGATAATGGAGCCTCTGTCGCCGTCAGGCTGCCTGCTACATCCGGGTGCGCCGATTTGATTATCGAAGAATTATTCCTGTATCAGTATGAGAACCGGTGCGAGGCGGATTTCTCGGTGGGCATCCAGATTCGGGTGCGAAATGCCGGGCCGGATGTGGCGACCAACGTCGCACTGGAGGTAACGGAGCCATTTTTTC
>JAOUDU010000235.1 GCA_029859085.1 Gammaproteobacteria bacterium
GCTGCTTTCCCGGGCCCCGGGGGAGGGAGGCTTGCACCGGTAGCATTACTCCACACCGTCGAGCCGTCCGGGCGCAGGGCCATGACCCTGTCATAGCCCACGATATAGATGATCTGGGATCCCGCGTTCTCCGGGTCGTTCAGAATGAAAGCGGCGCTGCCGGCCTGTATATCCTCTGTGGCGGGTATCGCCCAGCGTCTTTTGCCAGTGACGGCATCGAGAGAGACCAGCACCACACGCTCGCCGTGGTAGAACTGCGGGCTGAAGTAGAGATTGCCTTCGTTATCAAACAGCGGGCCATTGCCGACGAAGTATGCCGGTTCTGCCACCCAGTCGAGTTCGAACATCGGCGCAGCGGCAACCCACACACTGTCGGAGTTCGCCACGTCAACATGGATGGCGTTCCATTTCGTCGGTTCTGGGATGATCTCGTAGCCATGCTGCCCCGCGGCGCGAGCACCTACCGGTTTCCACTGGGTTTTCGCAGGTGGACCGAAAACCTTTGGATTGTGAGGCCGATTGTTATCGAGATAGGTCCTGACCGCGAACACACCCACCACGAGTACGAGGGCTAGGCCGAGTATTTTCTTCATGGGCTACTTTACCGTGAGTGCTATGCTGCGAACGTGTACCGCCGCCAAGTCTAGGGAAAACGGGCGAAACCTTGGAATCAATTTCGGCCATGTTCACAGCCCGCAAGGGAATTAGAAATCTATCATCTTTGGGACTAGCGGGAGCGACCCCTCCTCTTACTTGGCCTGCCGCTCCTGCAGACCCGCGTTCTTAAGCCGCCAAAGCAGCACATCGAGCCGGTCCTGGCCGAAGAACGGCTCACCTCTAAACGCGCAGGTCGGAACTCCCCAATGGCCTGCTTCTTCATGGGCGACCTGGTTCTGCTCGATCAATGCCTCCAGCCGTTCCTCTTCATCGACGATAATCCGGGCCATTTCCTTGAGATCAAGCCCAGCCCTTTCTGTAGCCTTCGCAAGTCGATTGCCCTCGTCCCACCCGTCCGTACCGCCCCAGATGAGCGATGACACCTCATCCGCGAATTCAATGCCAGCTCCCATTTCCTCCGCCAACGCACCGAGTCGCGTGAGACGGTGGATGTAAGGCTGGTTGGACGCAGTTTCGCGCCGGCCGGTCTCATCGACCAGTTGAATAACCGGGTCAGGCCTGGGAAAGGCAAAAGGGATTTCCAGGTACTGCGCGACACGAAAAATATCCGTGGCAAAGTAGGAAAACCACTGTGGTTGCACCTGGTCGAAAAATTCCGGAGATCGAATCGCCAGGGGATATACAACCCGGAGGTTTACCTGTAACTGGTACTGTTCCTGCCATTGGCGCAACCGCCTGGTCGCAAGGTAGGACCACGGGCTGCGAAAAGACCAGAAGACGTCGATTTCCATCGGCTCGGTTGTCACTTCCATTGCCTTACTTATTTAAATGTCTCTTTACTTGCCAGCGTTCGCATCACCGCAGCAAACTCTTTGGGCGAGATGTGGTCTTCTTTTTTAGCGAACAGTACGGGTTCGCCAACTGAAAACTGCGCGACTACCGTTCCCTGCCTGCGATCTATCCAGAGATATTGCCCGAATGCCCCTGCAGCCATAAATTCCTGGTCATAATCATGGGGTATCCAGAATTGCACGCTGTAACCTTCCCGCATGTTGCCGGCCTCGTCGAAACCCGGCTCCTGGAAGTCTGCCTGCGGGTTTTCGACCATCGCAAACCAGTCATCGGGCACGCTCTGCTCGCCATTGAGCATCAGGTCCTCGACATAAAGCTGGCCGAGGTTGGCGAACTCCTCCAGTCGCACCGACAGGCTCAAGTGGCCCATGGCGTGTCCAACGCCATCCAGCCCCCAACTCGCATCACCGCCAAATCCACCACGCTCCCATAGCCGTTCCTGAACGATTTGGGGGAATGGCTTGCCATAGGCTCCCCTTAAGACGGCCGAGAGCACGTGGGTATCGGTGGCGATGTAGTTGAAATCCGTGCCGGAGGGCACCCGCCGGGGCAGCTTTGCCACCCATTTATCAAAATCCTGTCTGTCCTGCATGATATCCCAGTACATGTCGCCGCGATTCGGTGTTCCCTTGTCATGGAAGAAATCGATACCCGAGGACATCATCAGCACATGCCGGATCGGTGTTTCGCCGTAGGCAGTGCCGGCAAACTGCGGGGCGTATTCCTCCACTTTGTCGTCCAGGCTCCTGATCTTGCCATCATAGACCCCCATCGCGACAAGGGTGGATGTGAAGCTCTTGCTGGCCGACCAGAGATGATTCCGGCTTTCTGCGTCAAGGCCGTGCGCGTAGTACTCCAGCTTAATCACACCGTCATGTAGCACCATCAGGCCTGAAATGTTCGCTCGATCCAGGTAGTTGGTGAGTGGAATGCGCCTTCCATCCAGTGAATAGGAAATTGTATCGGGTGAGGTGAGGTCTCGCTTGTATACCCTGGGATTTGTTGATGCGCGCAGCTCTGCCAGCGGCTGTATCACTCCCCAGTGGGTAAATATATCAGCGCGCCACGCTACTACGGGTTGGGTAAGGAAAAAGCGCCAGCTTTGGAGGTCGTCCCAGGGCTTGGTGAACCAGGTGGCGAAGGCTATTGCGCCTATCAACAGCAGAGCCCCGGTAGCTTTGATAACTCGCTTGAAAGCCTGCATGCACCCTCCCTGTGAAGCGCTCACGCCAATAGAAACGTTTCGCGCTCCATCCTAGTTCTTGCTGGAGAGAGCGTGGAATCATATTCGGCCAAACTCATTGGGCTGAAAGTTGGCCGATTATGATTCCCTCCCGGACGCGGCCTACGGTAAGAATGGATGCCACTGACTAATAAGCCTAATCAAAATGGAGCAGTGCTGATGGCATCCTCACACCACCACGAGTTTCGACTGACCAGGCTGGCAGCTGCTCTCGCAGTGCCAGTAGCCCTGGGTAGCTACCACCATTCGGCCGCGGCAATCGAGTTGGAAGAGGTCATTGTTACCGCCCAGAAGCGCTCCGAATCAGTCATGGAAATTCCATCCACGGTCAACGTGATCGACGGCGAGGCCCTGAAAGACTTCAACGTGTTCTCGTTTACCGACCTGGGTGCATTGACTGCGGGCCTGGAGATTGACAGTTTCAACGGGCGCAGTGGCCGTATTAACCTGCGCGGTATTGATTACAACCCGAACTCCGCGTCCGAAGCGACAGTTACCACCTATTGGAACCAGGCTATCGTGGATTCCAACGCGGTGTTTCAGCAAATGTTCGATATCCAGCGCATTGAGGTGCTGCGCGGCCCGCAGGGCAGCCTGGCCGGTCGTACCTCACCTGCCGGAGCCATTAACATCTACACGGCGCGACCGAACCTGGACGAAATGGAGGGTGAAATCCGGGCAACACTGGCCGACAATGACGGTGTAAATACACAGGCGGCAGGGAGCTTTGTATTGATCCCTGGCGAATTGGCTGTGCGGGTCGCCGGCGTGTACGATGAGAGCGATCTCGATGAGATTGAAAATGACCTGACTGGAGAGACTACCCACGACGAAACCAGTGCTGGCCGCGTCAGTCTCAGCTGGTTACCGGCGGACAGCCTGAGCATTGACCTGGCGGTCCAGTACCTCGAGCGCGACTTTGATGATGTGGCCGTGCTGGAGGGTGCGCCTGCTGGCGACCCCAGTAAGCAGGATCCGGATGGCGTGTTGCGGGAACTGGATGCCTTCGACCGGCGCGGTGCGGTGGTTGGCCTGGATAATGGTATAGAAGACAACACGGACGCTGAATTCTGGAACTCCTCACTCGTTCTTGAGTGGGAGTTGGATTCCCACACGATCACCTCGGTAACCGGCTACCAAGATACTGACTCGACCCGGGAGTATGACCAGGCAATCGGGAACGCCAACCCGGACAATGTTGCGCGTCGCATCGCGGTAGACGATCGCACCGATTGGTCGCAGGAGTTACGCATTGCCAGTGAAGGCGGCGAAACCTGGGATTACATGCTGGGTGCTTACTACGAAAATTCGGATATCCACTTTAGCCAGCAAAACTTTCCAATTCCTCTAGCTCCCCTCCCACCGGGCACCTCCAGCGTGCTGCTGTTTCCGGCGGAAGCCGATCGTTGGGGGCTGTTTACCCACAACCAGTTCTACCTCACCGATGCGTGGACCCTGCAGGTGGGCCTTCGCTACCAGGAAATTGATGCTGACAGGGATCTGTCAGTGGTTGCCGGGCCCGACGGCGCACCCGGTTATGAGCCAGGCGAAGTAATTGTGCAGGTGCTTAGCGAAGACAAGCAAGATTACGATGATGATTCTGTTACTGGACAGATTACCTTGCAGTACGCGTTGAGTGATGAATCAAATCTATACGCGCTGGTAGCCACCGGCTGGCGACCCGGTGGAGTTACCGTTACCCCAACGGTAGTGCCGGAGGACCTCCTGTTGTTTGACTCGGAAGATAGCACATCCTATGAGCTGGGCTTCAAGAGCACTTTGATGGAAGGCGCGCTGAGACTTAGCGGTTCCCTGTACTACCAGGATTTTGAGGATTACATTTCTCGCCTCAATGCCCTGAGCATTCGTGGCGAGAGTGGACAGATCGAACAGAGTGGACTCACGGTAAATGGTGATGCCGAAGTGTGGGGCGCAGAAGTGGACCTGACCGCGTTGCTTAGCGAAAACTGGCATCTGGCCGGCACTCTCAGTTACGCCGAGGGTGAGTTTGACAACGGCACAGATCTGCCCTGTAACGAGTTCGATGACGACGGTGCGCCGGTGATCCCGGAAGGGCAGTCCGTAGCGCTGTGCGATGTTGGCGGCGACGCCATTGGTTCGTCGCCGGAGTTTACGGCCAGCATCAACAGCGAGTACAGCATTCCCTTTGGCCGGTTTGAGGGCTATGGCCGAATTCTCTACACCTACACGGGAGAGCGTGACACCGAAACCACTGGTGTCGATGTCGACCCCTACCAGACCGTGAACCTTTACCTGGGCGTTCGCGAGGAGCAGTGGAACGTGGAGTTGTTTGCCACCAATCTTTTCGACGAAGAGGCACTGCGCGCTGGCGGTGGTACCGAAGCCACACCGCTGGTGCGCCAGGAGCCGACGGGTTATGGCCAACGCTTCCCGGTTGCTGGTCGCCGCGTCGGAGTATCTGCCAGCTACCGTTTCTAGAAGCAGTGATGAACTTAAGGTGGGGCGTACCCCGTTGGCGAATGTGTGCGGGATAATACCTGGCAGCGCTTCATCAACCGCCGGGACTGTGGATCGAAATCATCTCTCCGATGTAGCACGCGGCGGTTATCCCAGATAACCAGGTCCCCCGGCTGCCATTTCTGTTGCCAGACGAACTCGGGTCTTGTCGCGTAGGGCCAGATTTCGTC
>JAOUDU010000236.1 GCA_029859085.1 Gammaproteobacteria bacterium
CCGCTTCAATCAGCAGGGCAATGCTGCAGCCACCTATCTGTTCGAAAAAGCCGTAGCCCTGGAACCGGAATTCGCCAGGGCGCATGCGGGACTCTCATTTACGCATTTTCAGAACGCATTTCTGCACTATTCAGCCGATGCGAAAGCAGAAATGATTCTCGCCCGGAGTCACGCCGAACAAGGGCTTGAACGCGACAGTCTCGATCCGTTTGTCAATTTCAACATGGGCCGCTCCTACTGGCTGGAAGGCGAGTTGGACCAGAGCCTGAGCTGGCTGGAGCGTGCCACCGAGCTGAGCCCCAGCTATGCGCAGGGTCTGTATTCCCGAGCATGGGCCGACACGATTTCCGGACGTGCTGCCCGGGGGCACGAAAGTATCAACAAGGCAGTTTCCTTGAGCCCCATGGACCCATTGTTGTATGCGATGCTGGGAACGCGCGCGTTCGCATTTGCCATTAATGGCCAGTATCCTGATGCAGCCAAATGGGCGGACAAAGCCGCTCATTCTCCAGGGGCGCATGTACTAATCCAGATGATTGCGGTACTGGCGCATAGGTTAAACGGAGACAGCGCCAAATCAGAAAAGTGGGCCGCCAGCGTACACCGCAAGAACTCGCAACTGGGCCTGGCAGATTTTTTTCAGGCGTTTCCCTTCGAAGACCCCGCGACCCGCAAGAAATTTTCAGAAGCGCTGAAAAACAGTGGATTCAAAGACTAGTGCAGGAGGGTATTGGCAAGTTAATGTCTCCCGAACGCGGAAATCTGCTACCTGTGGGTGGCGAGTTACTAATTCGTCAATAATATCATGACGTTAGTTAGTGCGGCTGTCATCAACAGACATTACGCCTTGCACTGTTCCTCCGCCTGGAATATATTCATATTTGTTATTTATGAATATATGGAGTACATATGGCCACCACCAGTTTAAGCTTGGGTGAGCACTGGGAAGTATTTATCAAAAACGAAGTATCCAGCGGCCGTTACGGCTCAGCCAGCGAAGTTGTCCGTGATGCACTGCGCTCCATGGAAGAGCGAAAAAGTAAGCTGGAAGCGCTGAGGGCGCACTTGGCCCAGGGCGCAAAGCAGGCCGAAACTGGCGACTTTGTTAATGACTTCTCTATGGACGCACTGATAAGTGATCTGGACAATGAAGCCTGATGGCAAAATACCGGATCACACGGCGGGCAGGAGATGACCTGAAAAATATCGGTCGTTACACTCAGCAACATTGGGGCAAAGCCCAGCGCAATGTGTACCTGAAAAACCTGGAGAATCGTTTTAATTGGCTGGCCGAGAGTCCTGGCTATGGTAGCCATCGTACTGATATTGCCGAGGCATACTATAGTTTTCCTGAAGGCCAGCACATCGTGTTCTATCTGTGCAGTCCCGACGGTATCGACATCATTGGTATTCCCCACAAAGACATGGACATACTTTCTTATTTCCAGGCTCATTGATTATTCAAGGGAACCTGGTCACGCTTGTTGATTGCCGCCCAAAATTGACCCCCGGGTGAGTTTTAAACGCAAATCAACACTGCAGACCTATAGTCGGTGGGTGTGTCACCGGCAAGGCTGCCCCGGCAGCGCGATGTGTAACCCATGCGCCCGGAATACGCTGCGCACCACGAATCCCCCGTACCATCAATTCAAATCAACCGCATATTGCCGCAGCACCTCAAGCGGGATCACCTCCAGTGCGCGCCTATGGGTACGGGTGAGGAAAACCTTGGGAGCCATCTTTCTCTCATAGGCTTCCAACCAACGCGGCGCGCACAGACACCATCGATCTCCCGGTTTGAGTCCGGGAAATCCAAACTCCGGCATGGGTGTGCTCAAATCATTGCCGGCAAAGCGCGAGTATTGCAGGAATTCCTCCGTTACCTGAATGCATACCGTGTGGGAACCCAAATCCTGGTCATTGGTATTGCAACAGCCGTCGCGGAAAAATCCCGTCACCGGATCTTCACTGCAGGGCAACAAGTGTTCGTCGAAGACATTGAGGGACTCGTCAATTTGGATTTCTGCCACGGCCACATCTCCGATAGTTGGATGGCGACAGGATAGCACGCAGTCGGCAGCGGGTTGCGCCACTGGTGAGCCATAAGGCCGCTCTCGATCGGCACAGATCACCGCCACCTGGGAAATCCACCCATCAACCCGAGGCACTCGACGTCGTGTAAATCCCTACAAGACCTTGCAGTATGAGTCTGGTATATCTTCACAAAGCTTTGCTATATTGATAAAGGATCGCGCCTTAGACGAATGTTTATAATGAAAAAGCTTCTTGAATTTTTGTTGCCATGGGGTCCTGTCTTCTTTGGGAGTATGCTTTTCGCACCTATGTTCGCGTCAGTAATGGACAGCATGGCATTCCCGGCGGCGGCAGGTTTTCCCTCACTTTATCTGGCGATACCACTGGGTGTTGTCTGGGGTCTGGTGGCAAAAGTCAGAGGACAGTGGCTATGAGCATCAGCGAAGAGCGAGCTATCGCACAAAAGTATATCGGTGGCTTTCCCTGGGTCATGGTCATCTGGGGACTTGGGGGATTCCTGCTATGGCTAACGCTTTGGCCTCTCACCCATACCGGCCAGATCCCATTGTGGCTGGGTTGTATTCTCTCATCGATAATACTCAGCGCCTGCTATCTGCCTACGCACGAGGCACAGCATGGAAATATTGCCCGGCCCAATACCTCGCTGCGTTGGCTCAATGAACTGATCGGACATCTCTCGGTTTTTCCTCTTATATTTCCGTATCGCTTACACCGGGCAATCCATTTGAAACATCATGCTCATGCCAATAATCCAGACCGGGATCCCGACGTTTACATGAAGGCGGACTCCATTTGGGGGGCCGCAAAAAATGCCTGGCTCAGTAAGCAGCCGGGGCATGCCGGCTCCCTGGCGGACAATGTTCTGGAGGACAATCCCCAGAAAGACCGCTTGGTTCTCGAGGCCATATTGATAACCCGGTTGGCATGGATTCTGATGGCGCTGCTGGCCTGGAGCGGTTTCGCTCTGGAGGTTTTGATGCTGTGGTGGATTCCCCGGCAGGTAGCCGGCATATACACTCCTGTTACCCTGTCCTGGGCACCACATTACCCGATGAAGGAAACCGGTCGATATCGGGACACACGGGGCTGGAAATCGCCAGTCGGCACTATTCTCTCATCAGGCATGGAGTATCACCTGGTGCACCACCTTTTCCCATCAATCCCCCTGAATAAAACACCTGCTGCCTACCGTGAGCTCAAGCCGTTGCTTGAAGCAGAGGGAGTAAGTCTGAACGGACTTTGAAAACGGTACTGACAAGTTAACTTAGTTTTTGTTGAAGAGTGGAAAACCAACGCATAATATCCCTACAAATAACTCTCAAAGTGGAGGCAGATTACACATTTCTTCTCGGTCGAGACCCACGAGTATAGCGCCAGCCCAGGACCTTGAGTTAACTTGTCAGTACCTACGCAGGCGCTCCCGGCAATTTCGCCGGGGCTACCGTACTGAAACCGTCGCGGCAGGTTCACTTTCGGCGTACTTGGGGCTGAGGTAGCGATCGTACCGCTCGTCATCCTGCAGGTATCGCTTGAAGAAGGAAACAACGTAGAGGTTCTCCAATCGAACGGCTTCCGCGATGGGGAAGGCTTCGGCCGTGCAAGTCTGCGCGTAGGGCTCCAGCAAATCCCCGGCGCCGATAGCTGGCCAGGTATCCTGCCCGATTCCAATACCTATCAACAGATTGCCGATATCGCAGACGTTGGCAAAATGGGTATGGTTGGCGCCGATGATGTCGACCTGGTAAACGACGGGTGCATTGATCATCTCGGCAAAGGCGATGCTGTTGTTTTCTATAAACACATCCACGTCCCGGGTGCCGCCCATGAGCATGGCGGGCACGGTAATGCGCTCGAGTTGTTGCCGCGTAAAGCCGGCATTCGGCCCGGACCTCTCATCTTTTTGCAGCTCGGCCCGAAAAACCGCTGAGATGGGTACGATCGCCTTAACCCGGGGGTCCGGCGCGGCGCCCGCCCAGCCGGCCGCCATCCCAACTGCGGTCATACCGCCAAAAGAATGGCCCACCACACCCACGCGATCCCCTTTTATCCGCTGGTAAAACATATCATCGGGGTTTTCGCTGCGCTCTGTCATCTCGTCGATCAGGAAAGAGACATCCGGAACCCGGTTTGCCGCGGCCTCGTCGAATGTGTCATCGCCGGATGATTGTGAATTGCCCGTATGCTCGGGTGAAATGACGATAAACCCGTGACTGGCCAGGGTCTCCATCAAAACCACCGATGCAGTATTGATACCGCCATAGCCATGGGAAAACACCAGCAATACCTGGTCCGGTCGGCTTGAGACAGGCAGGTCGTCCACGGCTACCCCGGAAGTCAGGCCGATGCCGGGTGCAAGCTCGTAGCTGGTCAAAGGGGAATCCCGCCGGTCCTCATCGTCAACCGGGTACCAGGCCTGTACGGCCAGCGAGCGGTTTTGGCGTCGCGGATCGATGGCGGTAAAGGCACTGTGCCCGACACCGAACGGGCCTGTCTTATCAGGCGCGGCCGCTGCGGCTCGGGCGGGCCGGGTCGGCTCGTTGGAACTGTCGCCGCAGGCCGCAAGGCCGAAGGCGAACATCAGGCAGAGCAGGGCATGTAACGGGCATTGCATACCGCTTTTCATCAGCGAAAATACCTGACCATAAGGAATTGTCGTAGCGAGGGGCAGTATCCCCCGAAAGATTGCATTGTTCCAGTGCGCCAGCTTCGGGATACAGCTGGTGGGGTTGAACGGTACCGCCAGGGTAAGTAAAAATGGTTTCGGCAAGTTAACTCGAGGTCATGGTCTGGCGCTTCATTAATAGGTCTACAATGGCCGGATATACGTCCACAGACCCCACTTTAGGCTCTATTCCTCAGAGTTATTGGCCTGTTCTTTCCACTTTTCCAGCGACAGTAAGTTAACTTGTCAGTACCCGCGATCCTAACCCACACCACCCCAGGCTCGCGGCATCTGCATATTAAGCCGCTCCAGTCCGCCGTTGACTCCGAGAATTTCTCCCGTGACATAGCTTGCAGCCGGTGTGCATAAATACACCGCACCGAGCGCGATATCCTCGACCTCGCCCAAACGGCCCATTGGGGTCAGGTCCACCATCATCTTCTCTATTTCAGGCGTGAGTACCGTATTGAGCGCTTCCGTCTTGGTGGAACCGACCGCAATGGCGTTGACCCGCACCTTCGGGGCAAACTCCTGGGCCAATTCCTGCGTAAGCAGGGACAGCGCGCCCTTGGCCGTGCCGTAGGCAGCGAAACAGGGTGTAGGTTTATGACCGGCTATTGACGAGATATTGAGTATCGCACCGCCGCCTGTGG
>JAOUDU010000237.1 GCA_029859085.1 Gammaproteobacteria bacterium
CTCGACCAGCCCGTAGCGGCGGACGAGACCTCGCAACCCAACCTGTGGCAGGAGGCGGACCTGTTGCGGGCGGTCGAGGAAAAGGCGGGTCCGGCGCTGATCCTGGTGCTGGACGGCGTCACGGACCCCCACAACCTGGGCGCCTGCCTGCGCAGTGCCGACGCCGCCGGGGTGGATGCGGTGGTGGTGCCGAAGGACAAGTCGGCGGATCTCAACCCCGTCAGTCGCAAGGTCGCCTGTGGCGCCGCCGAGGTGGTGCCCTTCGTGCGGGTCACCAACCTGGCCCGCACCCTGCAGGCCCTGAAGGAGCGCGGCGTGTGGCTGTTCGGCACCGCTGGCGAGGCCGAAAAATCCATATATGACAATGACTTGACCGTGTCCATGGCGCTGGTGATGGGGGCCGAGGGCGACGGCCTGAGACGGCTTACCCGCGAGCAGTGCGACTACCTGGTGCGCCTGCCGATGGCCGGCTCGGTGAGCAGCCTGAATGTCTCGGTGGCCACCGGGGTCTGCCTGTTCGAGGCCCTGCGCCAGAGGCTTGCGGCCCACAGGTAAACTCTGTAAACTCCGCGCTCTTTAAAATTTGCCCGGCTGCCCGCGCGGCCGATCCTCCTTGCTACACCATTTGATTGGGTAGCATTAACCCGTAAGGAGCTTTTCAATGCGACATTACGAAATCGTATTCATGGTCCATCCGGACCAGTCTGAACAGGTGCCCGGCATGATCGAGCGCTACACCACCGCCATCCAGAAAGATGGCGGTCGGGTACACCGACTCGAGGACTGGGGCCGCCGCCAGCTGGCCTACCCGATCAACAAGATCCACAAGGCACACTACATCCTGATGAATGTCGAGGCGTCCAACGACGCCATGGACGAGCTGACCACAACCTTCCGTTACAACGACGCCGTCATCCGCAACCTGGTGATCCGTCGCGACGAGCCTGTTACCGAGGAGTCCTTCATCATGAAGGCCGAGAAGGAAAGTCGCGAGCGCAAGACCCGCTACGAGGAGCGCCAGGCGGTTGTCGAGCAGGTGGCAGACGACTCTGACGATGATGACAGCGATGACGAGGCCGGCGACGAGTAAGGTCCGCCAGTCCCGTCCCGCAACGTCTGTCCGTAACGATTAAAAGGTTTAAAGGAGTACTACCATGGCACGTTTCTTCCGTCGCCGTAAGTTTTGTCGCTTTACCGCCGAAGGCACCAAGGAAATCGACTACAAGGACCTGGAAACATTGAAGGCCTACGTTTCCGAAACCGGCAAGATTGTTCCCAGCCGCATTACCGGCACCAAGGCCAAGTACCAGCGCCAGCTGGGCACCGCTATCAAGCGCGCGCGCTTCCTGGCCCTGTTGCCCTACACGGATTCGCACCAGTAGGGGTCCCTTGACCCGCGCACTCGACAGACGGGGCCCGGTATGAAGGGGCTGGCTGCATTCGTGATGCGCGGCCGCTTCCAGGCGCTGATGGTCGCAGTGGCCGGTGCCGGGAGCCTGTTGTTTTGCTGGATCAGTGCCGCCGTGATCGCACTGGTCACCCTGCGCAAGGGCGCGGGCGCCGGTGCCTGGTTACTGGCCTGGGCGCTGCTGCCCTCCGGGGCACTGCTGTACGCCTACGGTGACAGTGGCCCCCTGACCCTGCTGGTGGGGACCACGCTGCTGGCCGCGGTGCTGCGCTCGAGCGTGAACCTGCCGCTGGCCCTGCTGGCCTGTGTGCCGGTCGGCGCCCTGACCGGGCTTGGTCTCACCGCCTTTGGCGGTGCCTACCTGGAGCAGATCGTCGCGGCTTTCGGCCAGTTCCTGGGCGCGATGGAGCAGCAGCTGTCGCAGGGTGGCGAGGCAGTGGTGCTGGCCCGGCCCGATGCGATGCAGGTGGCGGGCATGCTGGGTGCGGGGACTGCCGCCAGCTCGGCGTTGTGCCTGCTGCTGGCGCGCTACTGGCAGGCGGCGCTGTACAACCCCGGTGGGTTCGGGCAGGAGTTCAGGGCGCTGTATTACCCCCCGGTGGTGACCGCGGGGCTGGCGCTGGGCGCCATCGGCCTGGCCAGTGCCGGGCCCGAGTATCGCACCTGGGCGATGATTGCCGTGCTGCCGCTGGCTTTCGCCGGGCTGGCACTGGTACACGCCCACGCCGCCTGGCGGGGGCGGGGCAGGGGATGGCTGGCCGGGTTTTATGTGGCCTGGGCATTCTTTGACCCGGTGAAGCTTTTGGTGGTGTTCGCGGCAATTGCCGACAGCTGGTTTAAATTCCGCCAGCGCTGGTCCGGGAGACCCGGTACCGATGTCAGTGAACGTGAGACCGACGAAGATCGATAAATTTTGAATACGCGGGAGGCAACTCCCCGAACAGAGGATAGTAGGATGGAAGTCATTTTGCTCGAGAACATCAGCAATCTGGGTGGCCTGGGTGACAAGGTCAATGTAAAAGCCGGTTTCGGCCGCAACTACCTTGTGCCGCAGGGCAAGGCCGTGCCTGCGACCGCCAGCAACATCGCCGATTTCGAGGCCCGCCGCGCCGAGCTCGAAGCCGCCGCCGCCGCAACCCTGGCCGCCGCAGAGGCCCGGGCCGAGCTGATCAATGCCCTCGGGCTGATCTCTATCGCCGCCAACGCGGGCGAGGAAGGCAAGCTGTTCGGCTCCATCGGTACCCGCGACATCGCCGAGGCCATTACCGCCGCCGGCTGTGAGGTGGACAAGTCCGAAGTTCGCCTTCCCGAGGGCGCGCTGCGCCAGCTGGGCGAGTTCGAAATCGCGATCCAGGTACACGGTGACGTGTTCGCCGCCGTCGCGATCGCGGTCATCCCCGAGTAGGCTTGACCTGCCCGCCCCCGGGGGCGGGCGCCAGGCCGAATCGATACACCAGCTGCCCCGGGGCGGCTGGTGTATTTGTTTGCGGCGTAGATTTTTCACCGCCACAGCTGCACCCGACCGCTAATTTGGTTACCCTGTGCAGCTCACATAAAAAACCAGCAATGCCATGGCCGATCCCGATTTTCCCCGCAATATAGCCGAGCTGCCCTTCCGGGGCGACGGCGACATTGCCCGGATCAAGATGCAACCCCACTCGATCGAGGCGGAGCAGTCCGTGCTCGGCGGCCTGCTGCTGTCGGCCGACGGCTGGGACTCGGTGTCCGAGGCGGTGGTCGACGCCGATTTCTACCGGCCCGACCACCGCCTGATATTCCGCCAGATCGCCCGGCTGGCCGAGGCCTCGGAGCCGGTCGATGTGATCACGGTGGCGGACAAGCTGGAGGCCAGGGGGGAACTGGCCGCCGCCGGGGGCCTGCCCTACCTGGCGGAGCTGGCCCAGAATACCCCCAGCGCGTCCAATATCCGGGCCTATGCCCAGGTGGTGAGGGAGCGCGCCAGCCTGCGCCGCCTGATCGAGGCGGCCCAGGAGATCGCCGAGAGCGGATTCAACCCGGAGGGGCGCACCTCGGACGAGCTGGTGGATGAGGCCGAGCGCCGCATCATGCAGATTTCCGAGCAGGGCCCGAAGGCCGGCGGCCCCCAGGGGGTAAACCCGCTGCTGCAGGCGGCGCTGGGGCGGATCGAGGAGCTGTTCAATTCCGGTGGCGACATCACCGGGCTCAGCACCGGCTTCAAGGACCTCGACGGCATGACCTCCGGCCTGCAGCCTTCAGACCTGGTGATCGTGGCGGGCAGGCCCTCCATGGGCAAGACCAGTTTCGCGATGAACCTGGTGGAGCACGCGATCCTGCACCAGAAGCAGCCGATCCTGGTCTTCAGCATGGAGATGCCGGCGGACTCGCTGATCATCCGGATGCTGTCCTCTGTCGGCCGGATCGACCAGACCCGAATTCGCAACGGCAAGCTCGAGCAGGAGGACTGGCCCAAGCTCAGTGCCGCGGTGAGCAAGCTCAAGGATGTGCCCCTGTATATCGACGACACCGCGGCCCTCACCCCGACCGAGGTGCGCAGCCGCTCCCGCCGGGTCAACCGGGAGCACGGCCAGCTGGGCATGATCATGGTGGATTACCTGCAGCTGATGCAGGTAGCGGGCTCCTCCGAGGGGCGCACCGCGGAAATCTCCGAGATCTCCCGCAGCCTGAAAGCCATCGCCAAGGAGTTCCAGTGCCCGGTGGTGGCCCTGTCCCAGCTCAACCGCGCCCTCGAGAATCGCCCCAACAAGCGCCCGGTCAACTCGGACCTGCGGGAATCCGGCGCCATCGAGCAGGACGCGGACGTGATCATGTTCATCTACCGCGACGAGGTCTACAACGAGGAGTCCCCTGACAAGGGGGTGGCGGAGATCATCATCGGCAAGCAGCGCAATGGCCCCATAGGCATCTGCCGGCTGGCATTCATCGGCCAGTACACCCGCTTCGAGAACCTCGCTCGCGGGTCCTACGACCGGGGCTGATGGCCGCGATGCCCAGGACTACCCTGCTGCCCCTGTTGGCGAGCGGTGAATACCGCTCGGGCCAGGCCCTCGCCGACGCCCTGGGCGTGAGCCGGACCGCGATCTGGAAGCAGCTGAAAGCGCTGGAGGACCTCGGCCTGCAGATCGAGTCGGTCAAAGGGCGCGGCTATCGCATTCCCGGCGGTATCGACCTGCTGGACGCCGCTTCAGTGCGAACGGCCCTCTCCCCCCAGGCGGCGAGCCTGCTCACCTCCCTGCAGCTGCTGGAAACCGTCGATTCCACCAACGCCGAGGCCATGCGCCAGGTGGAGGCCGGGGCGGGCGCCGGGCTGGTCTGCAGCGCCGAACAGCAGAGCGCCGGCCGCGGTCGGCGCGGCCGGGCCTGGGTCAGCCCCTTCGCCCGCAATATCTACCTGTCGGTGGTGTGGCAGTACCACCAGGGCGCGGCGGCGCTCGAGGGGCTGAGTCTCGCGGTGGGGGTGGCGGTGGCCCGGGCGCTCGCCGCCAATGCCCTGCCTCCGGTGCAGCTGAAGTGGCCCAACGATGTGGTATGCGGGGGGGCCAAGCTCGGTGGCATCCTGCTGGAAATGACGGGGGACGCCGCCGGCACCTGCCAGGTAATCGCGGGTGTGGGCCTGAACGTGGCGATGCCCGGCGCGGCGGCGGTTGCCATCGACCAGGCCTGGACCGATATTGCGACGATCAGTGGTGGCGCGGGCCCCGGGCGCAATATCCTGCTGGCGTCCCTGCTGAACGAGTTGCTGCCGCTGCTGGCGGGCTTTGAGCAGCGGGGCTTCGGGCCCTGGCGCGACGAGTGGCAGGCCCTCGACGCCTTTGCCGGTGCGCCCGTGGTGCTGCATACCGGCGCCCGGGACCTGGCCGGTATCGCCCGGGGAGTTGATGAGCGCGGGGCCCTGCAGCTGGAGACGGCGGGAGGAACCCTGCAG
>JAOUDU010000238.1 GCA_029859085.1 Gammaproteobacteria bacterium
CGGCGAGGTGACCATGATCGCCTCGACCACGGTGACCGTGGATGCCGAGGGTGCCGAGACGCTCATGGGCCTGGTGGAGGCCCTGGAAGACCTCGATGATGTCCAGAATGTTTACACCAATGTGGATATTCCGGAAGAGGTGCTGGCTACTCTCTAGTTTTCCGGTGTCTCTGTTCCATTCCCGCCGCAGGCGGGTGGGAACTACTCCCTGCCTGCGGCGGGGGAGGCTAAAGAGCGTGAAATTAGTCGGAACGAGGCCACATCCAATGCTGATAAATACTGTAAATTTGTACATAATAAGCGCCTGGTGCACTCCGCGGATAAATGAATGACGCTCATCCTGGGGATTGACCCCGGCTCCCGTAAAACCGGCTTCGGCATAATCAATTACGTCTCCGGGCGCAGCGAATATGTCACCAGCGGCGTGATCCGGCTGCCGGACGGAGAACTGCCCGAGCGACTGCGGATCATATACGCCAGTGTCACCGAGCTGGTGGAACTGCACGGGCCGCAGGAGCTGGCCATCGAGCAGGTATTCCTGGCCAAGAGCCCCGGTTCAGCCCTCAAGCTGGGCCAGGCCCGGGGCGCCGCGATAGTCGCCTGCGTCACCCGCGACATGGAAGTGGCCGAGTACTCCGCCCGCCAGATCAAGCAGTCGGTGGTGGGCACCGGGGCGGCGGACAAGTCCCAGGTGCAGCATATGGTGAAGGTATTGCTGAAGCTCGCCGCCGAGCCCCAGGAAGATGCGGCGGATGCCCTGGCGGCGGCGCTGTGCCACGCGCACACCCGGCAGAGCCTGGTAAACATGGCCGGCGCCAGATCGGTGCGCCGGCGCCGACTGCGCTGACAGGACATACCCGATGATAGGCCGAATACGAGGTACCCTGGTGCACAAGCAGCCCCCCGACATCCTGGTGGAGGTCGGCGGGGTTGGCTATGAAATCCAGGTGCCGATGACGACCCTGTTCCAGTTGCCGCCCCTCGGGGACGAGGTCTCGCTGGTGACCCACTTTGTCGTGCGCGAGGACGCCCAGTTGCTCTACGGTTTTATCGACGAGCGGGACCGCCGCCTGTTTCGCCAGTTGATCAAGGTCAGCGGGGTGGGGCCGAAGCTTGCGCTCACCATCCTGTCGGGCATGGATTCCGGCAGCTTCGCCCGCTGTGTGCAGCGGGACGATATCTCTTCCCTCGTGGCCCTGCCGGGGGTGGGCAAGAAAACCGCCGAGCGCCTGCTGGTGGAAATGCGCGACCGCCTCAAGGACTGGTTCGGGCCGGCTGGCGCTGTCGGTGGCCTGGCGGCCGGCGGCGAGGCGCTGGCGCCGGTTGCCAATATGGCTGCGGATGCCGAGGGTGCGCTGGTTGCGCTGGGCTACAAGCCGCAGGAGGCGAGCCGGATGGTGGTCGCGGTAAATGACGACAGTGTGACCAGCAGCGAGGACCTGATCCGGCGGGCGCTGAAGTCCACGGTGAAAGGCTGAACATGATAGAAACCGATCGCCTGATTGCGCCGACCGCACAGAACCCGCGGGAGGATGTTATCGACCGCGCCATCCGTCCCCGAACCCTGGAAGAGTATGTCGGCCAGAAGGTGGTGCGCGAGCAGATGGCCATTTTCCTGCAGGCGGCGCGGGCCCGCGGCGAGCCGCTGGACCACACCCTTATTTTCGGCCCGCCGGGCCTCGGCAAGACCACCCTGGCCAGCATCATCGCCAACGAGATGGGGGTATCCCTCAAGACCACCTCGGGACCGGTACTGGAAAAGGCCGGGGACATTGCCGCCCTGATGACCAACCTCGAACCGGGGGATGTGCTGTTCATCGACGAGATCCACCGGCTCAGCCCGGTGGTCGAGGAAGTGCTGTACCCGGCGCTGGAGGATTACCAGCTGGATATCATGATCGGCGAGGGCCCCGCCGCCCGCTCGATCAAGCTGGAACTGCCCCCGTTCACCCTGGTGGGTGCCACCACCCGGGCGGGGCTGCTGACCTCGCCGCTGCGGGACCGCTTCGGCATCGTCCAGCGCCTGGAGTTTTACGAGGTGGCGGACCTGGCCCATATCGTGGCGCGCTCCGCCGGTATCCTGGGCATCAGCCTCGACCCGGCGGGAGCCGCCGAAATCGCCCGGCGAGCGCGGGGAACACCGCGCATAGCCAACCGCCTGTTGCGGCGGGTGCGGGACTACGCCGAGGTGAAGGCGGACGGTCATATTTCCGCCGAGATTGCCGATCGCGCCCTCGATATGCTGAGCGTGGACCAGCAGGGCTTCGATCACCTCGACCGCCGACTGCTGCTGGCCATGATCGAGAAGTTCGATGGCGGGCCGGTGGGTGTCGACAGCCTGGCAGCCGCCATTTCCGAGGAGCGGGGCACTATAGAGGATGTGCTTGAACCCTATCTTATCCAGCAGGGGTTCATGGTGCGTACCCCCCGGGGACGGATGGTCACCCGCAATGCCTACCTGCACTTCGGCCTGCCCCGGCCCACCGCTGCGGACCCCGCCGGCAATCTCGCACTGGACCTGGGCGAGGGCGGGGACGCCCCGTGAGCGCGGGGGAATTTTGTCTCGACTTGCGCGTCTACATCGAGGATACCGATGCGGGCGGCATCGTTTATTACGTCAATTACCTCAAGTTCATGGAGCGCGCCCGCACCGAACTGATGCGCAGCCTGGGTTTTGGTAAAAAGTACATTTTCAATCACGATTTGATGTTTGTGGTTCGCGATGTGAAGGTGCAATATCTGCGCCCGGCCACCCTTGACGACGAATTGGTGGCAACAGCGGAGATCCGGGGCCTGCGTGGGGCATCGATGGTTATGCACCAGCGCGTGCGCCGCGGGGACCAGGCGCTCGCCGAGGGCGAGGTAACCATCGCCTGCGTTGACCGGGTGGGGCTGAGGCCCCGGCGGATGCCGCCGGATATGGTCGCCAGGTTGCGCCAGGTGCGGGTTCAATAACAGATATGACAAAGGGGAGCAGTTCTTGGAAGAGCAATTAAGCCTGATAGACCTGGTGTTGCATGCCAGTTTTACCGTTCAGCTGGTCATGGCCCTGTTATTCTTGGCCTCCATGTTGTCCTGGTACATGATCGTCCAGCGGTTTATTTATTTTCGCAACGCGCACGACGAAATGTACCAGTTCGAGGAGCGCTTCTGGTCCGGGATAGACCTGGCCCAGCTTTACCGGGAAGGTAACGAGCAGGCCTCCGCAGGCCACGCGATTCTCGGCATGGAAAGCATCTTCCGCGCCGGCTTCAAGGAGTTTTCCCGCCTGGCCCAGCAGTCGGATATGGATTCCGAGGCCCTGGTTGAAGGTTCCCGGCGGGCCATGCGGGTGGCCATGATGCGGGAGGATGAGCGGCTCGAGCGCCACCTGGCTTTCCTCGCATCGGTGGGTTCAACCAGTCCCTATGTCGGCCTCTTCGGTACCGTATGGGGGATCATGCATTCGTTCCGCGGCCTTGCCAATGCCACCCAGGCGACACTCGCGACGGTCGCGCCGGGGATCTCCGAGGCGCTGGTAGCCACCGCCATGGGGCTGTTCGCCGCGATTCCGGCGGTGCTGGCCTACAACCGCCTGGCTTCCAGGGTCGATGTATTCGCCAACCGCTACGACACCTTCGTGGACGAGTTCTCTGGAATCCTCTCCCGCCAGGCCTATGCGCTGCGGTCGCGCGAGAAGAAAGCAGGAGCGGCAGCCGGTGGCAGGTAGTACTCCGTCCCGGGGCAAGAAGCGCCGGCCCATGTCCGAAATCAACGTGGTGCCTTACATCGACGTGATGCTGGTGCTGCTCATCATTTTCATGGTGACGGCGCCGATGTTGATGCAGGGGGTAAAAGTCGACCTGCCGGAGGCGAACGCCGACCCGGTGGAAAACCAGGACAGTGAGCCGCTGATCGTCTCGGTGGACAAGGCCGGGCAGTTGTTCCTGAACGTGGGCTCCCAGGAAGACCAGGTGCTGTCCCTGGCCACCATCAAGGACCGCGTGGCGGCGGTGATCCGCCGCAGCCCGCAAAAACCGGTACTGATCTGGGGTGATAGTGCGGTCCCCTATGGCGACGTGGTGACCGTGATGGTGGCCTTGCAGGAAGCGGGTGCGCCCAGTGTCGGGCTGGTGACAGAGAACCCGAAGTGAATTCCGGCAGCACCAGTTCTATCTATGCCAAACCGGTGGTACCGCGCATCGTGGTGCGGCCGGCCCTGGCCAGTGTGCTGTTGCACGCGTTGTTACTGGTCGCGCTCACCGCCAACTGGGCGGATTCGACCAGCAAGGTCATCACGGTAAAACCGGCGCCCAAGGTCATCAATGCCCGCCTGGTCGACGCCAGTGAATTGAAGCCCAAGCCCAAGGCGGCACCGCCCAAGCCGGCAGCCAAGCCCACACCAAAGCCCGTGCCCAAACCGACCCCGAAACCGGCGCCGCCCAAGCCCACGGCCAAACCTGCGCCCAAGCCTACCCCGAAACCGGCGCCCAAGCCCGCAGCCAAGCCGGCGCCACCCAAGCCGGCGCCGGCCAAGGCGGAACCGGAGCAGCCCCGCATGAGCCAGGCTGAACTGGCGGCCCTGACCCGGGCCGACCTGGCCCGGGCGGTGGCTGAGGAGGAGGGTGCTACCGCGGCCGCGGCCACTTCGGCGGAAATGGCCGCCAGTTACGCCGCACTTATCCAGCAGACTGTGATAAATTACTGGAGCCGTCCGCCGAGTGCGCGCAACGGCATGGAAGCCCTGCTCTCTATCCAGCTGATCCCCACCGGCGAGGTGGTGAGTGTCACCGTGATCAAGAGCAGTGGCAACAGTGCCTTCGACCGCTCGGCGGTCAACGCGGTGCAGAAGGCGGGCAGTTTCCCTGAATTGCAAAACCTCCCTTCGCGGGAGTTTGAGCAAACATTCAGGCGCTTCAGCCTGCTGTTCAGACCAGAGGATTTGCGTTACTGATGAAAACCGTTGCTGTTGCTTTGCTCAATATCGCGCTGGTACTGGTCGCGTTTGCCGCCCGGGCCGATCTCACCATCGAGATCACCCAGGGTGCTGACAACCCCACCGCGATAGCCGTGGTTCCCCTCGCCTGGCAGGGCGCGGGTGTCGCCCCCGAAGATATGGCGCTGGTGATCGAGTCGGATATGGTGCGCAGCGGCCAGTTCGCCCCGGTCGCACGCACGGATATGCTGGGGTTCCCCAGCACCCAGGAAGAGGTCTTCTACCGCGACTGGCGTGCGCTGGAAACCGAGTACCTGTTGATCGGCAAGGCCTCCCCGGCGCCGGATAACGGCCTGCGTGTCGATTACGAGCTGTTCGATGTATTGCGCCAGACCCGTGTTTTCTCAGGCATGGAG
>JAOUDU010000239.1 GCA_029859085.1 Gammaproteobacteria bacterium
TGGACAGCGTCTATACCAATTGCGCCTGGGCGTTCCTGGTCCTGCGCTGTCTCCACAGCCTGATCCACTGCAGCTACAACCGGGTCGCGCACCGTTTCGGCATCTACCTGCTGTCCTCGATCGTGCTGTGGGTGATGGTGGTGAGGGCATTCCTGGCGGCGTTGTAAATATCTTGGCATGGTCACGGGTAACGCGCCGTTCCATTCGCGGCGGCGGGCGGGGGTTACCTCGCTTCAAGGCTTGCGACCGACTGAGGGCACCCCGGAGGGGCGCGGCCATGGAGCCAGGACATACCCGGACCCCTGCCGGGGTGGAGCGACGAATTTCCTGCCCGGAGAGCCAAAAACAAGCCCTCCAAACTCACGCCTTGCGGGTCACCTTCGGGTGTTTGCGGTTGGGGTAGCAGGTGCGGCAGATCTCGCAGCTGCGGCCATCGCAGCCGCGTGCGGTGCAGAACTGGCGGCCGTAGAAAATTATCTGCAGATGCAGTCGGTTCCAGTAGTCCCGTGGGAACAGGCGCTTCAGGTCCCGCTCGGTCTGCACCACGTTCTTGCCGCTGGTCAGGCCCCAGCGCTGGGCCAGGCGGTGGATATGGGTATCCACCGGGAACGCGGGTACACCGAAGGCCTGTGACATCACCACGCTCGCGGTTTTGTGACCCACGCCGGGCAGGCGCTCCAGCGCCTCCATATCCGCCGGCACGGCCCCGCCGTGTTCATCGACCAGGATCTCGCTGAGCCGCTTGATCGCCCGGGATTTCTGCGGCGACAGGCCGCAGGGGCGGATTATCTGCTGGATCTGGTCCGCCTCCAACGCCGCCATCGCCGCGGGTGTGTCCGCCAGGGCGAACAGGGCCGGCGTCACCTGGTTGACCCGTTCGTCGGTGCACTGGGCGCTGAGCAGCACCGCCACCAGCAGGGTGAAGGGGTCGGTATGGTCCAGTGGCACCGGTGTCTGCGGGTACAGTTCCTGCAGGCGCCGCAGGATGTAGGCGGCGCGCTCGGCTTTGCGCACGACTGCCGGCCTAGCCCCGTTCCAGGCAGCGCACTATGCGGCGGGCCGCTTCGACGCACTGGTCGGGCTCCGCCACCAGCGCCAGGCGCAGGTGCCGGGCGCCGGGGTTGATCCCATGGGCCTCCCTGGCCAGGAAGCTGCCCGGGAGGACGGTCACGTTTTCATCGGCGTACAGGCGCCGGGCGCATTCGGTGTCGCTGCCCTCCAGCCTGGGCCACAGGTAAAAACCGGCTTCGGGAGCATCGACCGCGAGCTTGCCCTCGAACTGGGCCAGCACTGCGGCGAATTTGTCGCGGTAGAGCTGGCGGTTGACCCGCACATGGGCCTCGTCGTTCCAGGCGGCAATGCTGCCCAGCTGGTGGTGCACCGGCATGGCACAGCCGTGATAGGTGCGATACAGCGCAAACTCCCGCAGGATCCGCGCGTCACCGGCGACGAAGCCCGAGCGCAGCCCCGGCAGGTTGGAGCGTTTGGACAGGCTGTGGAAGACCACGCAATTGCGGTAATCGCTGTCGCCAAGGGAGGCGCAGGCCTGCAGCAGGCCCGGGGGAGGGGAGTCCTCGTCGAAATAGATCTCGGAATAGCATTCGTCGCCGGCGATGATGAAATCGTATTCCCGGGCCAGGGCTATGAGCTGCTGCAATTGCTCCAGCGGCAGTACCGCGCCGGTGGGGTTGCCGGGGCTGCACAGGTACAGCAGCTGGCACTGTCGCCATTGTTGCTCCGTCACACTGGCGAAGTCGGGCAGCAGGCCGGTGCCGGCGGTGCAATTGATGAAATGGGGTGTGGCCCCGGCCAGCAGGGCGGCACCTTCATAGATCTGGTAGAACGGGTTCGGGCTCATCACCAGGGCGCCGGAACCGGGGTTCACCACTGCCTGGGCGAAGGCGAACAGCGCTTCGCGGGTGCCGCTGACCGGCAGCACCTGCTGGTCGGCGTCGACGCCGGGCAGGGCGAAACGGCGCTGCAGCCACGCGGCGATGGCCTGGCGCAGCTCCGGCAGGCCGGCAGTGGAGGGGTAGTTGGACAGCCGGTCCAGGTTGGCGGCGATTTCCGCCAGCACAAAAGCCGGCGAGGCGTGTCGCGGCTCACCGATCGACAGGGATATCGGCGCCCTGTCTGCCGGCGGGTGCAGGTCGGCGAACAGGTGGCGCAGGCGTTCGAAGGGGTACGGGTGGAGCTGTTGCAGGTGCGGATTCATGGTCATTCTCAGGCGGTGGCCTGTTCGTCCAGCTCGCGGCAGATGGCCAGTTGTATGGCCCGGGACAGTTCCGGGTCGGTGATCGGCTGCTGGGCGGCGTCGGTGATGAAGAACACGTCTTCCACCCGCTCCCCGAGGGTCTGGATTTTCGCGGCCTGCAGTTCAACCCCGTACTCGACAAATATCTTGCCGATGCGAGCGAGCAGACCCGGCCGGTCCGGGGAGGCAACTTCCAGCACGGACACATGCTTGATCGTATCGACGCTCATGCTGGTCTCAGTGGGAACCGACAGGGATTTGACCCGGCGGGGAGTGCGCCGCTGCACAATCTGTGGCGCCACCGTGTTGCCCGAGAGCGCCTCGGTCAACTGCTGCTTTATGAACCTGATCCGGGCCCCGTCCTCGGCGATAGGCTGTCCGCTGGAGTCCAGTACGAAAAAAGTGTCGAGACTCATGCCGTTGTTGGCATTGTAAATGCGGGCGTCGTGCACGCTGAGGTCGAGTTGCTCCAGCTCCGCGCAGATCTGGGAAAACAGCTGTACGTGGCTGCGGGCATGGATAAAGATCTGGGTGGTATTGGCTACCGTGGACTCCAGGTTGTTGCGGATCAGCACCAGGGGTTTGTCGCGCTTGAGGTGCCCGGCGATGGCCTCGGTGTGCCAGGCGATATCTTCCGCCCGCTCCCGCAGGAAATAGTCCTCGCCGCGCTGTTCCCACAACACGTCCAGTTCCTCAGTGGTGAAACCCCGGTCCTCGAGGATTTCGCTGGCGGCGCGGCGGCTGCGCTCCACCCACACCTGCTTGTCGACCGGATTTTCCAGGCCGCGTTGCAGCGCTCTCCGGGTCTCGGTATAGAGCTGGCGCAACAGGCTGCCGCGCCAGGCGTTCCACAGTGTCGGGTTGGTCGCGTTGATATCCGCTACCGTCAGGGTCAGCAGGTAATCCAGGTGTTCCTGGTCGCGAACGTGCTCGGCGAACTTCTGGATGATCTCAGGATCGGAAATATCCTTGCGCTGCGATACCGCGGACATCACGAGGTGGTTGCGCACCAGCCAAACCACCAGTTCGGTGTCCTGCTCGTCCAGTGCATGGTCGCGGCAGAAGCGCTCCGCATCCACCGCGCCGAGCTCCGAGTGGTCGCCGCCGCGGCCCTTGCCGATGTCGTGGTACAGGGCGGCTATGTACAGCAGTTCCGGCTTGCGCAGGCGCCGCGCCACCCGGCTCGATACCGGGAACCGGGTGTCGAATTCGGGTTCGCGAAAGCGCCGCGCATTCTTGATCACTTCCAGGGTGTGCGCATCCACCGTGTAGGTATGGAACAGGTCGTGCTGCATCTGGCCGACAATGCGACCGAATTCCGGCAGGTACTGCCCGAGCACGCCGTAGCGGGCCATGCGCCGCAACTGCCTGGCCATCTTGTTGGGTGAGCGCAGAATCTCAATGAAGAGTTCCCGGTTGCGCGGGTCGGCGCGAAAGGCCTCGTCGACCAGGTGGCGGTGGTTGCGGATCAGGCGGATGGTCGGGGCCGAAATGCCCTCGGACTCATCCATATTCGCGCACAGCAGGAACACCTCCAGCAGGGCCGACGGCGTTTCGTTGAAGACCTCATCGTGGCGCGCCTCCACGTAGCCGGAGCGCAGCAGGAAGCGCTCGTTGATGATGCGGATCTCGTCCGCGCTGTCGACGTGCAGGATCGCCTGGTCGAAGTTCTGGATCAGCACCTCGTTGAGATGGCCCAGGGCCAGGGCCCAGCGATAGTAGGTCTGCATGAATTGCTCTACCGCCAGCCGGTCGCCGTCCTCGAAGCCCCACAGTTCCGCCAGGCTGCGCTGGTGGTCGAACAGCAGTCGGTCCTCCTCGCGGTCGGTGATCATGTGCAGCGCATAGCGCACCTTCCACATGAATTCGCGGCCGCGGTGCAGAATCTCCATTTCCTCGCTGTCGAGGAACTCCGAAGAGTTGATTTGCTCCAGCGACTCCACCCCGAAATGCCGCTCTGCCAGCCAGCCTATGATCTGCAGGTCGCGCAGGCCTCCCGGGCAGCTTTTGACATTGGGCTCAAGGTTGTACTCGGTATCCGCAAACTTGGTGTGGCGGGCGCGCTGCTCCTCGAGTTTGGCCCGGAAAAAGTCGGCGCTGGGCCACATCTTGTCCGGGCCGGTCGCCTCGCGCACCCGCTGCATGAGCTCAGTTGAACCGCGGATCGTCCTGGCCTCCATCAGGTTGGTCAGTACTGTTATATCCTCCCGGGCCTTTTTCTCGCAGTCGGCGACGGTGCGCACGCTGTGCCCGATCACCAGTCCTATGTCCCACAGCAGGGTGAGGAAAGATTCCAGTTGTTGCTCGCAGCCGCTGTCGCACTCGCCGCGCAATAACAGAATGTCGACATCGGAATGCGGGTGCAGTTCGCCGCGGCCGTATCCGCCCACTGCCACCAGCGCCAGTTCGGCCTGGCCCCAGTCCTGGCGGTCCCACAGGGTGCCGAGCAGGGTGTCCATAAAGATTGCCCGCAGGCGAATCAGGTCCCCGGCGGGGGCGCCACTGCGGAACTGGCTGTGCAGGTACTCGGTGGCAGCGGTAATGGCCTCCTTGCAGCTCGGCAGGACCTTGCCCTTGTCCAGTTGATTGCCGAATGCCCCGGCGTCGAACATCGCAGGGGGTAGCCTCCCGGGTTCGTGGGCCATATTCAAACCGGGAGCGACTCGGAACCGCGGCGGGTGAACACCTCGCAGCCGGTATCCGTCACACCCAGGGTGTGCTCCCACTGGGCCGATAGACGGCCGTCCCGGGTGGTGACGGTCCAGCCGTCCTTGGGGTTCAGGCGGGTGTGGCGGCGCCCGGCGTTGATCATCGGTTCAATGGTAAAGGTCATTCCCGGCTCCAGCACCAGGCCACTGCCCTTGCGGCCGTAATGCAGTACCTGCGGCTCCTCGTGGAAGATCTTGCCGATCCCGTGGCCGCAGTATTCCCGCACCACCGAGTAGTAGTTTTTCTCGGCGTGCTGCTGGATCGCCCAGCCGATGTCCCCCAGGGTGGCGCCCGGCCGCACGACTTCCAGTGCCTTGTAGAGGCACTCCTGGGTGACCTGGATCAGC
>JAOUDU010000240.1 GCA_029859085.1 Gammaproteobacteria bacterium
CCTATACCGGCCGCGCCTCGCCGGCCGCGCCGTGACGAAACCGGCGATCTGGGCTAAAGTGCCATATCGATACCGAGGTATTTTATGTCCACACCAATACACGACCCCCTGTGGGAACGCATCCGCCAGGAGACCGCCCAGCACGCGAACGAGGAGCCGATCCTGGCCAGTTTCCTGCACGCGACGATTCTCAATCACGCCGAGCTCGAGGGCGCCCTGAGTTTTCACCTGGCCAACCAGCTGGACAGCGCGACCGCGTCATCGCTGCTGCTGCGGGATGTCATGCTGGAGGCCTTCCAGAGCGACCCGGGCATACGCGAGGCGGTGCGGGCGGACCTGCAGGCCGTGCTGGACCGGGACTCCGCCTGCCACGAGCTCTATATCCCCTTCCTGTATTTCAAGGGATTTCACGCCCTCCAGACCCAGCGCGTGGCACACTGGCTGTGGCAGCAGGGGCGGGAGTCACTGGCCCTGTTCTTCCAGAATCGCATGTCCACCACCTTCGGCGTGGATATCCACCCGGCCGCCCGCATGGGCAAGGGCATCATGCTGGATCACGCCACGGGCCTGGTGATCGGGGAGACGGCGGTGGTGGGCAACAACGTATCCATCCTGCAGTCGGTCACCCTGGGGGGCACCGGCAAGGACGAGGGCGACCGCCACCCGAAGATCGGTGATGGCGTGCTGATCAGTGCCGGCGCCAAGATCCTGGGCAATATCCGCGTGGGCGATGGCGCCAAGGTCGGCGCCGGCAGCGTGGTGCTGGAGGATGTCCCTGCCCACACTACCGTGGCCGGGGTGCCGGCAAAGGTCGTCGGGCGCCCGGCCTCAGACCAGCCCGCGCTGGAGATGGATCACGACTTCTGCTGCGACGAGGCAGCGGCGAAACAAAAAGCGGGTTGAGGCAACCCGACCCGCACTGTCAGTCGGCCTGGTGATACTGCGGTGACAGCTCCTGCACCGCCTCGACAAATGCGGTGACATGGTCGGGATTCACACCCGGCGTGATGCCGTGGCCCAGGTTGAATACATGGCCGGTGCCGTGCCCGTACGCGGCGAGGATGGCCGCCACCTCTTCCCGGATCCGCGCCGGCGACGCGAACAGCATGCTGGGATCCATATTCCCCTGCAGCGCCACCCGGTCGCCGATCTGGCGGCGGGCGCTGCCGATATCCGTGGTCCAGTCGATGCCCACCGCCTGGGCGCCACAGCCGGCAATGGCATCCAGCCACTGGCCACCGCCCTTGGTAAAGACGATAACAGGCACCCTGCGCCCGTCTGCTTCCTCCGGCAACCGGGCTACCACCCGCTGCATGTAGGCCAGGGAGAACTCCCTGTAGCCGGCTGCGCTCAGGCTGCCACCCCAGGTATCGAATATCTGCACCGCCTGGGCGCCCGCGCGAATCTGGGCGGACAGGTAATCGGCGACCGCGTCGGCCAGCAACGCCAGCAACCGGTGCATCAGGGCCGGCTGGTCGTAGGCCATGGCCTTGACCCTGGCGAAATCCCTGGAAGAGCCGCCCTCCACCATATAGGTGGCGAGGGTCCAGGGGCTGCCGGAAAACCCGATCAATGGCACCGCCCCATTGAGCTCGCGCCGGATAGTGCGCACTGCCGCCATCACGTAACCGAGATCGTCCTCCGCGACAATAGGCTTCAGTTGCGCCAGGTCAGCCTCGCTGCGCACCGTCTTGCGAAAGCGCGGCCCCTCACCCTCCTCGAAATACAATCCCAGGCCCAGTGCGTCGGGTACCGTCAGGATGTCGGAAAACAGGATGGCCGCATCCATCGGGTAGCGGCGCAGGGGCTGCAGCGTTACTTCACAGGCCAGTTCCGCATTCATGCACAGGTCCAGGAAGGATCCCGCCTGCTGGCGGGTTGCCCGGTATTCCGGCAGGTAGCGCCCGGCCTGGCGCATCATCCAGATCGGGGTGCGGTCCACGGGCTGTCGCAGCAGGGCGCGCAGGAAACGGTCGTTCTTGAGTTCACTCATAGGGCCAGGGCCTTGTGTTGGAGTTTATACTTCGAGGAAATCGAGGATGCCCTCGGCGGCCTGGCGACCCTCCCAGATGGCGGTCACCACCAGGTCTGAGCCGCGCACCATATCGCCGCCGGCAAATATTTTAGGGTTGCTGGTCTGGAATTTGAACGGCTGTGCTTCCGGGGCGACCACGCCGCCCCAATCGTTGGTCCGCACGGCGATGTCCCCCAGCCACGCGGGCGGGTTGGGCTGGAAGCCGAAGGCGATGATGACCGCATCCGCCTCCAGTACCACCTCGCTGCCGGGAATGGGGCTGGGGCGGCGCCGGCCGTCCACATCCGGATCGCCCATTTTGGTCCTGACCATTTTCACGCCGCAGGCCTGGCCGAAATACTCGACGATTTCCAGTGGCTGGCGGTTGTACAGGAATTCCACTCCCTCCTCCCGGGCGTTCTGCACTTCGCGGCGGGAGCCGGGCATATTCGCCTTGTCGCGGCGGTAGGCGCAGATCACATGTTCCGCCTGCTGGCGCACCGCGGTGCGCACGCAGTCCATCGCGGTGTCGCCACCGCCCAGCACTATCACCCGCTTGCCTTTCAGGTTTACGTAAGCCTCGTCCGGCTGCTCGAAACCGAGGTTGTGGTTCACGTTGCCTACCAGGTAGGGCAGCGCCTCGTAGACGCCGGGCAGGTTTTCCCCGGGGAAGTTTCCGCGCATATAGGTATAGGTGCCCATGCCCATAAACACCGCGTCAAACTGACCGAGAATCTCGTCGATCGTAATATCCTTGCCCACATCGGTATTGAGCCGGAACTCGATCCCCATACCCTCGAAGATCGCCCGGCGGCGGACCATCACTTCTTTTTCCAGCTTGAATTCCGGGATGCCGAAGGTGAGCAGGCCGCCGATTTCCGGGTAGCGGTCGAACACCACCGGCTTGACGCCGTTGCGCACCAGGATATCGGCACATCCGAGGCCGGCGGGGCCGGCGCCGATAATCGCCACGGTCTTGCCGGTGGGCACCACGCCGGACATATCCGGTCGCCAGCCCATCGCCAGCGCGGTGTCGGTAATGTATTTCTCCGAGGCGCCGATGGTGACGGCGCCGAAGCCGTCATTCAGGGTGCAGGCGCCCTCGCACAGCCGGTCCTGGGGGCACACCCGCCCGCAGACCTCCGGCAGGGTGTTGGTCTGGTGACTGAGCTCCGCGGCCTCGAACAGGTTGCCCTCGGCAACCAGTTTCAGCCAGTTGGGAATGAAATTGTGGACCGGGCACTTCCACTCGCAGTAGGGATTGCCGCACTCCAGGCAGCGGTGGGACTGGTCCGCCACCTGCTCCTGGGTATACGGATTGTAGATCTCCACGTACTCGGTCTTGCGCGTGCGCAGGCTCTTCTTGTCGGGATCGCTGCGACCGACATCGATGAACTGGAAATGGTTTTCCAAACGCTTGCTCATACACTCTTCCTACTATTACGTGCTTAATCCGTATCGCGCAGGCGCGACAGCAGGCGATCGAGATCTGCCGCCTTGGGTTTGACCAGCCAGAACTTGCCCACGTAGTCCTCGAAGTTCTCCAGCAGGTAGGCGCCCCACCGGGACCCGGTCTCCGCGGTGAATTCCCGGATATTACCCCGCAGGTGGTTGCGGTAGGGCTCCATGTATTCAGCGTTGACCCGGTGAATCTCCACCAGTTCGCTGTTGTACTTGTCGATAAAGCTGCGATCCCGGTCCAGCACGTAGGCGAAGCCCCCGGTCATGCCGGCGCCGAAATTGACGCCGGTGGGACCGAGCACTGTTATCACCCCGCCGGTCATGTATTCGCAGCAGTGATCCCCGGCGCCCTCGACCACCGCGTGGGCGCCACTGTTGCGCACCCCGAAGCGCTCACCGGCGATACCGGCGGCAAACAGGCGGCCGCCGGTGGCGCCGTACAGGCAGGTATTGCCGATGATCACCGTATCCTGGGATTTGAATTCGCTGTCCCGCGGCGGGTAGACCACGAGCTTGCCGCCGGCCATGCCCTTGCCCACGTAATCGTTGGAGTCCCCCTCCAGGTACATATGCAGGCCGCCGGCGTTCCACACCCCGAAACTCTGGCCAGCCGTTCCGGTCAGGCGCAGCACCAGGGGGTTCGTCTCCATACCCGTATTGCCGTGTCGCCGGGCGATCTCGCCGGACAGGCGCGCCCCGATGGAGCGGTCGCAATTGGTGACCCGGAACTCGAACTCGCCCCCGCTTTTGGCCTCGATCGCCGGCAGGGTCGCCGCCAGCATCAATTCCGCTTTCTCGCCCCGGTCAAAGGGCACGTTGGACGCGACCTGGCAGAACTCGGGCTGGCCATCGGCTTCCGGCGCCTTGTGCAGGAGCGGGGCGAGGTCGAGCTTGCCCTGCCTGCCGGTCTCGCCGGGCAGCAGCTCCAGCAGGTCGGTCCGGCCGATGAGCGCCTCCAGCGAGGGCACCCCCAGCCGGGCCAGCCACTCCCGGGTCTCGGTCGCCACGAAGGTGAAGAAGTTGATCACCATTTCCACGGTGCCGTTGAAGTGGTCATCCCGCAGTTTCTGGTTCTGGGTTGCAACACCTGTCGCGCAGTTGTTCAGATGACAGATACGTAAGTACTTACACCCAAGGGCTACCATCGGCGCGGTGCCGAAGCCGAAACTCTCGGCGCCAAGGATGGCCGCCTTGATGACATCGAGGCCGGTTTTCAGGCCGCCGTCGGCCTGCAGGCGGATCAGGCCCCGCAGGTGATTGCCCCGCAGGGTCTGTTGTACTTCGGCCAGCCCCAGCTCGAAAGGCGAGCCCGCGTAGCGGATCGAGGTCAGGGGGCTTGCGGCGGTGCCGCCGTCATAACCGGAGATGGTGATCAGGTCGGCATAGGCCTTGGCCACCCCCGCCGCTATGGTGCCGACACCGGGCTCCGACACCAGCTTCACCGAGACCAGCGCCTGGGGATTCACCTGTTTCAGGTCAAAAATCAGCTGGGCGAGATCCTCGATGGAGTAGATATCGTGGTGCGGCGGCGGTGAAATCAGGGTCACCCCGGGCACCGAGTAGCGCAGCCGCGCTATCAGGTCGTTGACCTTGCCGCCGGGCAGCTGGCCGCCCTCCCCGGGCTTGGCGCCCTGGGCAATCTTGATCTGCAGTACCTCGGCATTGACCAGGTAGTGCGGGGTGACGCCAAACCGGCCCGAGGCGATCTGCTTGATCTTCGAGACCCGCTCGGTGCCGAAGCGCTCCGGGTCCTCACCCCCCTCACCCGAGTTGGAACGCGCACCCATGCGGTTCATCGCCGCGGCCAGAGCCTGGTGCGCCTCGGGACTCA
>JAOUDU010000241.1 GCA_029859085.1 Gammaproteobacteria bacterium
CGTCGGCTGGCAGTTGACCACGCGAAGCCGACAGCAGGTAACCGCCCGTCGCTCCGGCCAGCGCGGCCGCAAGGGCGATGACTATGACCTTGTTACTGGGGTTCATGAGGATTCTCCGGGGGCAGCGCCGCTGCTGTCTGCAAAAAAGTAATTCAGCTGGGTGATGGTCTGCAGGCGTTGGATGTCGATACCCAGCGCCTCGATCCTGGCGTTGAGCTCGGCGATGCGCGCCCGCACCACCTCGGCGAAGTCGCCGTCGTCGCGGGTGTAGGCGGAGAGTGACGCCTCGGCCTGCTCCCGCATCTGGGGCAGCAACCGCGCCCGGTACAACTGCCGGCGCTGTTCCAGCCGGCGCAGGCGCGCGTACTGGGTTTCGCAAGCGGCCACCATGGTGCGCAGGGCCAGCATTTTTTCGGTCCGCATCGCCTCGGAACCGGCGATGGCTGACTGCAGCTGCTGGTCCTGGCGCCGGGAAGTGAACAGGGGCAGGTCAAACGCCAGGCCCACCGAGAAAAAGTCCGGCCGGTCCTGCCCGGTGGGGCCCGATTCGCGGTAGCCGTAGCTCGCATTCACCTTCCACTCGGGCTGGTATTTCTGGCGCGCCAGCTCGACATCCACCGCACTGGCGTCGATCTGGCTGTCGAGGCTGCGCAGCGCCGGGTGCCCGCCGAGCAGCGCGGCGATTTCCGCCTGGGAAGCAACGCTGCCGTCCCGGTACAGCTCCGGGTGTCGCAGCGGGATATCCGGCAGCCGATCCGCCAGGGGCGGCGCACTGTAGGCTCCAGGTACCCACTCCCCGCTCCCGGGAGCCGCACCCTCCGGACCGGGGCGCAGCCACTCGCCGAGCCTGGAGCGGGAGGTTTCCAGCTGCTCGTACAGTACCGACAGCCGGTCCTCCAGCCGGGTCAGCTCCAGCTGGGCCCGCACCAGGTCCTGCTGGCGGGTGCGGCCCACGGCGTTGGCGTAGGCTGACTCCGCGACATCAACCAGCTGTTCGAACAACTGGCGGTCCGCCTCGATCAGGCGAATGCTTTCCCGCGCCCGCCAGGCATCCAGCCAGGTGTTGGCGACGTTGACCGCCAGCCGCGCCCGCCGCTCGTCCCGCTGGTACGGGAACTGCTCACTCAACACGTGCAGGCGCTGCTCCCCCAGGGCGCGGCTGTCACCCCGCGGAAAGGCCTGTACCACCCCCACCTTGAACTGGGTCATGGCCTCCTGGTCAAAATCGAAGGTATCCGTGGGCAGGTTGGATAAGCCGAGATCCATCATCGGGTCCGGCAGCGAGCCGGCGGCCACCGCATCCGCGGCCATGGCCTGCTGGCGGAACTCGCTGCCCAGCAGCCACGGGTCATTGCGCTGGGCAATCGCCACCGCCTCGGGCAGGGTCAGGGCGCCCTCGGCGACAGCGCCGGAGCACACGGACATCGCCAGCAGCAGGGCGAGGCCGCCGCACAGTCGGCCCGGCACCCACGTGATCATGTTGCAATGTTTCATTTGAGACAGCCCTCTCGCAGGGAACGACAACGCGGCCCTTGCGGGCGCGTCGGCAGAGGCTGTTACAGGCAACCTCCCGCTATCAGCCCGGCAGCGCGTAACTGCCAGGCGCACCTATCCTGTGCTAGCGGGAAATGGGGGGACGGTAGAGGGTGGCGATGACCTGCAGCGGCGAGGGGGAATCGGCGGCCTGTACATGCCGTGCGACATGGAGCGCGCCGCCGGAAATTACGCTCGGGGGCAGCGCCGCCGCCAGCTGGCAGTGGTTCATGTTACACAGGCCGCCGTCGCAGCAATTTCCTGCCGCGGGCGTAACTGCCACAGGCGCGGTATCGGGGTCGGCAGCCATGTGGTGACCGGCATGGACCATCCCTGCCATACCTGCGGCCGCGGTGGGATGGGCCATCTTGGGGCATGGCAAGGCGAGCGCCGCCAGTACCTGGCCCGAGTAGGCCAGT
Source organism: Gammaproteobacteria bacterium (assembly GCA_029859085.1). Lineage (GTDB taxonomy): Bacteria > Pseudomonadota > Gammaproteobacteria > Pseudomonadales > Halieaceae > JARRPM01. The sequence goes on from JAOUDU010000241.1 coordinate 1,953, forward strand.
ACCAGCAACAGCACCAGGAATTTCCGCATCTGTTCCATACTGCCCGAGTATAAGCCATTGCCGGCGGGAAATTCAGCCCCGCGCCAGCGCCAGCGCGCAAAAACCGGGCGTGGATCAAGAAAAGCCCAGATTCCGTTCCTGAGGAGCGCCCGCCATGACTTGCGCATTGCCCGCCAGGCCCCTGCAGACTAACCTGCGCCTGTCTGGATTTTCCGGAGCGAACCACCGTGACAACGACCGATTACGTGCAGTGCAGCGCCATCATGCACAGCCCACCGACACGCCTGTACCTGGACAGCACCGTGCACGAGGCGATAGAACTGTTGATCGAACACCACATGTACAACGTGCCTGTGGTCGATAGCAAGGACATATTCGTGGGCGAAATCAGCGTCAGGCGCCTGACCGGCCTGCTGCTGCCGGTGAGCCTGCGGATGGAGCAGGGACTGAAAAACACCAGCTTCATGCGGGAGACCCTGGGGGACATCAGGCAGCGCCTGGGCGCGGTCAGCGACAACCCGATCGGGCCCTACATCGCCACCGACATCACGGTGGTTTATCCGGACTCACCACTGATCGATGCACTGATGCTGCTCTACCACAAATACATACGGATACCCGTGGTGAGCCGCGCGGATCGGCGCCTGGTGGGGGCCATATCCCTGATCACCCTGCTGCGATCGCTGGAGGAGACTGACTGATGCCCGGCGCGGAAGCACCCGACATCCTGCTGGGCCTCGACCCCCTGTGGCTCTCCACCGGTATTTTCCTGGCCACCTATGCACTGCTCATCAGCGAGCGCGTCCACCGCACGGTCGCGGCGATGCTGGGAGCCGGGATGATGATACTCAGCGGCATCATCACCCAGGATGACGCATTCGATGGCGTGGATTTCAACACCATTTCGCTGCTCACGGGAATGATGATCCTGGTGGGCATCACCCAGCGCACCGGGATATTCCAGTTCGTCGCAGTCTGGGTAGTGAAAAAGGCCAGGGCCAGCCCGAAGGGGATACTGCTCCTGCTGGCGACGGTAACGGCGGTTTTTTCCGCGTTTTTCGACAATGTGACGACGGTGCTGCTGATCGTGCCGGTGACCCTGCTGATCGTCGAAAAACTCGGTGTATCCCCCTACCCGTTTCTGTTCGCCGAGATTTTCGCCTCCAATATCGGCGGCACCGCAACCCTGATAGGGGACCCGCCGAATATCATGATCGGCTCCGCAGTCGGACTGACTTTCACGGATTTCATCACCGAGCTCGGCCCGATCATCGTAGTAATACACCTGGCGGTTCTGGCGGTGCTGTACCTTTTCTGGGGAAGCCAGCTGACCAGCAGCGCCCAGGCGCGCGCCAGCGTCATGGCCTTCGACGCGAGGAGTTCGATTACCGATACCCGGTTGCTGCGCCAGTCGCTGGCGGTGATGGCCCTCGTCATCGCCGGCTTTATTGCCGGTGAGCATTTCGAACTGCAGTCGGGCAGCGTCGCCCTCGGCGGCGCCGCACTGCTGATGTTGCTCTACACCATCGGCAGGGGGGGCAGGGAACAAACCGCCCGGGTGCAGGAAGTACTGGCGGAACTCGAGTGGAGCACGATCCTGTTTTTCATGTGCCTGTTCATGATGGTGCACGGCCTGAAAGCCAGCGGCGTGCTGAACCTGCTCGGACAGCAACTGCTGGAGATGACGGGGGGCGACCTGCCCGCCACTACCTTCCTGACACTCTGGCTGGCCGCGATCGCCTCGGCGGTGATCGATAACGTGCCCTTCGTCGCGACCATGATACCCGTGTTGCAAAGTACCGCGCCGGAACTGGGCGGGGCCGGGGCGACGGAGCCGGTCTGGTGGGCCCTGTCCCTCGGGGCCTGCCTGGGCGGCAACGGCACGCTGGTGGGCGCCACCGCCAATATCATCGTGGCGGGTTTCGCAGAGCGCGCCGGCTATCCGATCAGCTTCTCGCGTTTCCTGCTGATGGGTGTCCCCGTGACCCTGCTATCCGTCACTATCGCCGGGGGCTACCTCTACCTGCGACATTTCAGCTGAGGCCGCCCCGGGATAACCCGGGTAAAGCCGCCTATATCCAGATCATGCATCCCATTTCAAAGGGGTGGCTCAGGGCTTCATTGAAAGGGTACATGCGCAGCTTGTAGTACTGCAGCCCCGCGATCTCGGGCACGACGTCGACGCTGAAATCGGTATTTCCCTCGTCGCCACCGACCGCCTGCAGCTCGACCCGCTGGGCCACCGCGAACTCACCGTCGGCATCGTCGCTGCCCAGCAGGCACTCCAGCCTGACGTCGCCGGCCTCCAGGCCATTCAGCTGGGCCCGCACCCTGAGGCTGATCTTGTCGTCATGGTACAGGTGCGCCGGCGGCTGCAGCATCAACTGCATGCCCACCCCGGGCCAGGCGGTGCGGACCCGGTATTTCCAGGCGGCCAGGCTGCGGGCCACCTCGGCGCCGTTGGCTTCCAGCTTGCGCCGCTGCTGGCGCGCCGGCCAGTACAGCTTGGTGACGTAGTCCCGCAGCATACGCTGTGAATTGAAACGGGGTATCGTCGATTTCATGGACGCCTTGGACAGGCCTACCCAATCCTCGGAATAACCGCCGCCGTCGCGCTTGAAATAAATGGGCAGCATCTCGTGCTCGATGATATCGAGCAGGTCGTTGGCCTCTTCCTGCAGGCGCTGGTTATGCTCGAAGCGCGCATCCCGGGGGGTGATGCCCCAGCCGTTGTGGCCGTTGTAGCCCTCGCCCCACCAACCGTCAAGCACACTGAGGTTGACCGCGCCGTTCAGTCCGGCTTTCTGGCCGGAGGTGCCGCTGGCCTCCAGCGGGTACTCCGGGGTGTTGAGCCATACATCGACACCGGACACCATGGACCGGGCCAGCGCCATATCGTAGCCCTCCAGCAGCAATACCTTGCCCATGAAATCCGGATGCATGGAAAAATCGTGGATCATCCTGATCAGCTGCTGGCCGGGCAGGTCGTGGGGATGCGCCTTGCCGGCAAAAATAATCACCACAGGGCGCTCCGGGTCGCCGAGCAGGCGCGCCAGCCGCGCGGGGTCGGCAAACAGCATCGCGGCCCGCTTGTAGGTGGCGAAGCGGCGGGCGAAACCCATCACCAGCACGTCCTCGTGGGAGCCATCGACGTAGCGCAGCATACGATGGATAACAGCGTCGCTGGTACCGTTGCGCCGCTGCTGGACCAGCACCCCCGCATGTACCTCCTCGAGCAGGCGTTGCTTGAGTGCCTTGTGCACGCTCCAGTAGTGGTAGTTCGGTATCTCCTCCAGCCGCTCCCAGTACTCCTCGTTCAACAGCTCATTGCGCCAGTCATCGAAGCGA
>JAOUDU010000242.1 GCA_029859085.1 Gammaproteobacteria bacterium
GATGATGCCGACGATGCTGCCCTTGGGCACAGTAAAGCTCACATGGTCGAACAGCACGCGATCGCCGTAGGTCTTGCGCAGGTCCTTTACCTCGATCACCTTGTCGCCGAGGCGCGGCCCGGGGGGAATATAGATCTCGTTGGTCTCGTTGCGGCTCTGGAATTCCTGGGACTGCAGTTCCTCGAAGCGCTGCAGGCGGGCCTTGCTCTTGGCCTGCCTGCCCTTGGGGTTGGAGCGCACCCACTCCAGCTCGGCCTTGATCGCGTGCTGGTGGGAGGCCTCCTGCCGTTTCTCCTGGGCCAGGCGCTGTTCCTTGGCCTCCAGCCAGTCGGAGTAATTGCCCTCGTAGGGAATGCCGCGGCCCCGGTCCAGTTCCAGGATCCAGCCGGCGGCATTGTCGAGGAAGTAGCGGTCGTGGGTGATGGCCACCACGGTGCCGGGGAAATCGTGCAGGAAGCGCTCGAGCCAGGCCACGCTCTCGGCATCGAGGTGGTTGGTGGGCTCATCCAGCAGGATCATGTCCGGGTTGGACAACAGCAGTCGGCACAGTGCGACCCGGCGGCGCTCGCCCCCCGACAGGGTGGCGACATCCGCGTCCCAGGGCGGCAGGCGCAGCGCGTCGGCCGCCACTTCCAGGCGGTGATCCAGGTTGTGGGCGTCGGTGGCCTCGATAATATCCTCCAGGCGCGCCTGTTCCTTGGCCAGCGCGTCAAAATCCGCGTCCGGCTCGGCGTAATCGGTGTACACCTGCTGCAGTCGGGCGAGGGCGTCGACCGCCTCCTGCAGCCCCTCTTCCACGTTGCCCCGCACGTTCTTGTCCGGGTTCAGCTGGGGCTCCTGGGGCAGGTAGCCGATCTTGATGCCGGGCTGGGGCCTGGCTTCCCCCAGGATATCGGTGTCGATCCCCGCCATGATCCGCAGCAGGGTAGATTTGCCGGAACCATTCAGGCCCAGCACGCCGATCTTGGCGCCCGGGAAGAAGGACAGGGAGATATTCTCAAGGATGGTTTTCTTGGGTGGCACAACTTTGCCAACCCGATTCATGGTGTAAACGTACTGGGCCATTGTTCGACTCGCGCGGGGAAAACGACAAGCCGCGGATTCTAGCAGAAAGTGCGGCCCTGTGGCGCCAGTCCAAAGCGTGGCGGAAGCTGCCGGGCCCACCGGCGGGCCGCGCGGCGGTCAGCTGTCCTCGATTCGACTGACATCCACTGACACTTCGAGTATAGGCATCGAACCCCCGCCGAAGATGACCCCTTTCACCGGCGTCACGTCGAGGTAGTCGCGCCCGAACGCGGTAACGATATGCTGGGTCCCGGCGATGGAGTTGTTGGTGGGGTCGAACTCAACCCAGCCCTCCTCCGGGCAGAAATAGGCCACCCAGGCGTGGGTCGCATCCGCCCCCACCAGTTTTTTCTCACCCGGCTTGGGCAGGGTCTCGATATAGCCCGAGACATACTTGGCGGGAATGCCCAGGGCGCGCAGGCAACCCACCTGCAGGTGGGCGAAATCCTGGCAGACGCCGCGCTTGTGCGCGAGCACATCCTCCAGCGGAGTGGCGATGGTGGTGAAGCCCGGGTCGTAGGCGAAGTCTGTGAAAATCCGCTTGGTCAGGTCGTGCACGCAGGACCTGAGCGAGCGGTCGGCATGAAACGAGGGGCGGGCGTACTCCGCCAGGGCCGCACTGGCTTCGACCATCGGCGAATTGAGCAGGAACTCGCGGGCATCGAGCGCGGCCCTGGAATGTGCGCTGGCGATGGACTCCAGCGCGTGGCCATAGGATTCACCCAGGTCCAGGTCCAGCATCCGGTCGACATCATTGATCTGGACTTCGCTGTCGGCGGTGATAACCAGCTCGGTATGGGGCTTCTGGATTTCGAAATGGAAGCACTTGTTGCCGAAATAGTCCGTGCGCTTGTGGGTCACCGAGGGTGTCGGTGAAACCGTAATGCGATTTTTCAGGCAGCGCTGGCGCTCGGTATCCCGCGGCACCACGTTGGCAAGGTTGTAGCAGTGGCTGACCCGGCCGGAATACTTGTAGCGAGTGATGTGGCGGACCCGGAAGCGCATCAATTCAGACCCCCGGAGATGGTCGCCAGCAGTTGCTGGGTATCGGTGCGGTGATCGAAATGCTTGTCGCTGATCAGGGTGTTGAAGTCCAGCAGGAGTTGGTCCAGATCCGTCAGCAACTCTTCCATGGCCGGCCTTTTGCCGTCCTCAATTGCCAGCAGTTGCGGCAGCCGCGCGAGCTTCAGCCGTGTTACCGCATCGAGCAGGGTGCGCTCCTCCTCTTCCAGCGTGCTGCTGGCGGGATTCATCCCGGGTAATTCGACGAGATGCTGCCGCAGGCGTTCGAGCTGGAATATCAGCGAGCGCGGGTTGCTCGAGTCGAGCATGACCAGCTCCAGTGCCAGTTCGATGCCGGCCCGCTGGCGGCTCCGGCGGCGGTAGGTGATCACGACATCCATGGTGGTCAGCAGCGCCATCAGCAGGGTCGACCTGTCCGCCTCGCCGGCCACTGGCGCGGTCAGGATCCTGAGGGTCGTGATGATCTGTTCCGCGCGCTCCACCCGCTTGCCCAGCTCCATGAAACGCCAGCCTACGCTGCGCACCATGTTTTCCTGCATCAGCCCCGACAATGCCACGAGACCGGTGACCAGCGGGTCGAGGGCTTCCTCGGGCGCAGATGACAGGCCTCCCGCGAGGGCGGCGTCCAGGCCGTCCAGCTCATCGTGCAGGTCATTGATGACGCGCAGGGTGTCGGTAGAGAGCAGTTCCTTTGATTCCTCGGCGCTGGCGAGCATGGCGTTCAGGGTGGACTTGATGCTGCCGACCCTGCCGCCATCCTGGATGACTCGCAGCAGTTCCTTATCCGGGCTGGCGAGAAGGGCGTCGGGCGCATCGACGAAACCAGGCTGGGTCCCGGTAACCAGGGTGACGGTTTGCAGCAGGATGCGCTCGGCGTCCAGGGTCAGGGGCATCTCGCCATTGAGCAGCACGAACACTGTCCGCAGCAGGCGCAGCCCCGCCTCGCCCCGCTCGGCATACCGGCCCATCCAGTACAGGTTTTCCACCACCCGGCTGGGAAGGCTCACCAGGCCCGAATCCAGGGTCGTGCCCAGGGCGTCCGGTGTGGCCTCGCTCTGGACGAAACGCTCGGGTTCGGTGGCGGTTACCCATGTGTCCTTGCTGGCGCTGCCGGATTGCATGCTGATGACACCGCCACCGGGGCGGTTGCCGATCCTGGTCATGCCCCCGGGCATCACCATGTAGGAGCTGTCGGTGGCAACCGAATAGGTCCGCAGAATGGCGGGACGGGGTTGGAGTGCGCGCTCGGTAAACGTCGGCAGGTGGCTTTTATCCACCCGCTCCTGGCCGACAAACTGGTGGGGAGTCTTATGAATCGTGGCCAGCAACGCCGAACGCTGTTCCGGGTTCAGGTCCCCGCCCCAGACGCTGACCAGTCCGCTGCCCCGGAAGATCGGCTTGACAATCAGCTGGTGGATATTGCCAGTCACGAATTGCAGGTCATCCGTGTCGCCGCACCAGTAGGTTTTGACCGAGGCCAGGCGGGGCTCGCGGCCCAGCAGGCATTTACTGATTTCCGGCAGGAACTTGAGCAGTATCGGGTTCTCCAGCACGCCGGACCCCAGCGGGTTTACCACGACCACCCGGCCATTGCGGATGACTTCAAGCAGGCCCGGTACTCCCATGCGAGAGTCACTGCGCAACTCCACCGGGTCGCATAACAGGTCGTCCACCCGGCGCAGGAGCACGTCCACCCGGGTCAGTCCGTCGAGGGATTTCATCCACAGGAAGCCGTTGCGAACCACCAGGTCGCCACTTTGCACGAGAGGCAGGCCGAGGTAATTCGCCAGGTAGGCATACTCGAAACGGGTCTCGTCCTGGCCGCCGTGTGTGAGCAGTGCGATACAGGGCAGATCGTCGGTTGGGGACAGTGAGGTCAGCTTCAGTCGCAGCCGCTGGTAGAAACTGGCGATACGATGGACGTGGCTCTCGCGGTAGATGCTGGGGAATACCCGCGACATCACCATGCGGTTTTCCAGCACATAGCCAGCGCCGCTGGGCGCCTGGGTGCGGTCCGAGAGCACACACATACTGCCGTCGGCCTGGCGGACCATGTCTGCCGCATGCAGGACCAGTTCGTGTTCCCCGGGCAGCTGTATACCCTGGCAGGCGCGCAGGAATCCGTTGTGGGAGAACAGCGCCTCCGGTGGCAGCGCACCGTGGCGCAGCAGCGTGCGCGGGCCATAGAGATCCCGCAGTATCAGGTTGAAGAGCTCCGCACGCTCCAGCAGGCCGGCCTCGATGCGGGCCCAGTCCTCGCTGCCGATGATGTAGGGTACGGCATCGAGTTCCCAGGCATTGCCCGGGCCGTTTACCTGGCCGTACAGGTTATAGGTGGCGCCGTCATCCCGCAGGATCCGCTGGATTTTTTCCTCGCGCTCTTGCAGCAGCTGCGGGCCCAGGTCGCGAAAACTGGTGAGCAGGTATTGCCACTGCGGCTTGATGCTGCCGTCTGCCGCATGGACCTCGTCCAGAAGGCCGGCCGGGACGCCATAGGCCAGGGGCTCGGGGGCGGCCGGCAGACCCTGGGTCTGCCCCTGGGTCTGGATCAGGCCTGGTGACGGGCTGGGATTTGACACACGGAATTCCTGCTGCGGTGTTGGGGGCGACCTGGGCCCGCTGGCCCGCCGCTTCTTATCCTGCGCACCATTATATACGCATTACCCGGACCGCAACCAATCCGGGTCCGGGTTTCGCGCGCTACCGCCGCCGCGGGCTGCGCATGTCGAGAATGTAGGGATATTCCCCCGGTGATTCCTCCGGCGGCGGCTCCATCGGCCTGGGTATGGTGTGGCTGGGGAAGAACTCCCGCAGCGCATTCACCTCCGGCTGGGGCAGGAAGGGTCCCTGGGTATGGCTGACCGTGTCGAAACGGTTGATGCGCCGGGCCTCGGCCTCCAGCGAGTTGACCGGGAAAGTTTCATAGCTGCGCCCGCCCGGGTGTGACACATGGTATGTACAGCCACCGATGGAGCGTCCGTTCCAGGTGTCTATCAGGTCGAACACCAGGGGCACGTGCACGCCAATCAGGGGATGCAGCGCAGATGGCGGCTGCCAGGCGCGGTAGCGCACCCCCCCCACATATTCACCGTGGCGGCCGGTGCTGAGCATGGGCACCCGGCGACCGTTGCAGGACAGCACATAGCGGCCCTCGGTCAGCCCGGTGGCCTTCAGCTGCAGGCGCTCCACCGAGGAATCGACATAGCGCGAG
>JAOUDU010000001.1 GCA_029859085.1 Gammaproteobacteria bacterium
AGTTGCGAAGGTTGTTCCGCTGCTGCTCGGTCGAGTTACCACCGTCGACGAACAGTGCCATGATTGTCTCGACCTCTGCGGGGGTGATTTTCCGCCGAAATCCTACGTACCAGCAATAAAACAGCAGGTACACCAGCAGGGCAGTGGCCCAGATCGATATTCCGCTCATGCCCCATGAACTCCGTGATATTCTTGTTGAAGTGGCATTATATATGCCATAAAGTACTTGCGGATGCAATGCTGGTGTAGTGTTGTTTGCAAGAAGCACCCTGGATGGATGAACACTGTTTAAACACAATCGACTTACTCTTGAATCACTTCCGCTGACAGCAATAACAAGGAATTAAAACCCCATGGAGTTCATGCGCACACCCGACGAAAGATTTGCCGCCCTTCCGGATTACCCGTTCGCACCCCGATACCTGCAGGTGGATGATACCGAGGGCGGGCAATTGCGTATTCACTACCTGGACGAAGGCCCCGCCGATGGCGATGTGGTGCTGTTGATGCACGGCCAGCCGGCTTGGAGCTACCTGTACCGCCATATGATCCCGCCGTTGGTCGATGCCGGTTTCCGGGTTGTCGCGCCGGACCTGGTGGGTTTTGGCCGCTCGGACAAACCCGCCAGGGTCGAGGACTACACCTACGCCCGCCATGTGGCCTGGATGAGCGACTGGCTGACCCGACTGGACTTGCGCAATATCACCGTGTTTTTCCAGGACTGGGGCAGCCTCATCGGGCTGCGCCTGGTGGCGGCTTTTCCGGAGCGGTTTTCACATGTGGTGCTGGCTAATGGCGGCCTGCCGACCGGTATGATTCCCGAGCAATATGCCGCCCCCCTGAAAGCGGCCTACAAGACCCTGCCCGTGGTAAAGGCCCGGGAACTGGGTGAGCGGTTTCGGGACAAGACCGCTATTCCCGGCTTCCTGTACTGGCGGAAATTCTGCGCTGAGAGTCCCGACCTGGAAATTGGTGAAGTTATGGCCGCGGTCTCCCATGCACCAATGTCGGCCGGGGAAATCTCCGCCTATGCCGCGCCGTTTCCCGACCAGGGCTATATGGCCGGCGCCCGCCGGTTCCCCAGCCTGGTGCCGGTTTTTCACGACGAGCCGGAAGTGGGGGAAAACGAGGCGGCCTGGGAGGTGCTGCGCAGGTTTGACAAACCGTTCCTGCTGGCGTTTTCCGACGATGATCCGGTGACAGCCGGAGGCGATAAAAAATTCCTGGCGGAAGTGCCCGGCTGCAGGGGCGCTGCTCACCGCACGATCGGGAACGCCGGCCATTTCCTGCAACAGGACCAGCCCGGGCAGTGCGTCGATGCCATTCTGGCCGTTAACGGTCGCAGTTGAGGGCGGTCCCTGTGGTCAAATGGCTACTGCGAATCGCATTCACGCTGGTGCTGTTGTTGCTGGCGCTGGTCTGGCTGGCGTTTTTCTCGGCGCGCCCGCCGCTGACCATTGAGCCGGCCATCCTGGCCGGAGACGGCAGCGCTATCAATTACTGCGACTTGCCCGTACTGGACGGCAGCGGCAAGCGGGCGGCGGACATAGCCAAGGGCAATACGCCCGGTTGCGGCTATTCACATTTTCCGCTGCCCGTGCTGGCGCAATGCACAGAACCCCTCCCGAAGGGCGCCGCTGATATCCGCGGCCTGTGGCTTGGCGTGGAGGGGGAGCACGCGGGCCATGTGGAGCGGGTGGAGCAGTGCGGCAGCCGGGTGGTTGTCACCACTGCCGGCCTCATTCACGACTACGGCCCCAACAGCACCGCCGGTCTCAATACCGACGATACCGAGGGGTCGGTGCCTTTCATCATCGGTGGACGGGAGTTTTGCCCGCGCACCTCTGCCAGTATGATCTGGAACGACGGCGTGCTGGATTTCCACGCTTTCGGCTGGGGGCCAGTGGTTGTGAAGCGCTACCTGGATGGCGAGCAGTTGGTCTGGGAGTACGCCGACGGTAGCACGACACGAATGAATCGAATCTGCACCCTGCCCGACGACCAGAAAATCCCCAGGCCCCGGGGCCGGCGTTTTGCGATCTTTGGCAGTTAGCCGGAGGTATCCCGATGATGGCGCGCCGGCCCCTGCCGCGTGACCAGATGGAGCCCGACCGGACTGCTGGACCGGGGGCGGTTACATAACGGCAGTAATTGTGTCAATATAAACGGCCTTGCAGGAGTCGCCTGTTCCCTGCAGGCTCATACTGGTCTGGTCAATAAGGAGGTGCAGCATGGCACCAGGTGATTGTGTTCGTTTCGTCGGTGGTACCGGTTCTCCCTATACCCAGAAAATGGTCGCGCTGATGCGGTATAGAAGGGTGCCCTACGCGGTAACCTGGGGGCAGCCAGGTCCGGTCTGCGATGCCCTCGGGGTGGAGCAGCCAAAGCCCATATTCATGCCGACCTTCTTCTTCGATGAAGGTGGTGACACCAAGGCGCAGTGTGATTCGACCCCGATCATCCGCCGGCTCGAGGAGATGTACCCGGGGCGATCCGTCCTGCCCGGGGATCCCGCCCTGGCTTTCATCGACTACCTGATTGAAGACTTCGCCGATGAGTGGTGCACCAAGTACATGTTCCACTACCGCTGGTATCCAGAGCAGGATGCGGATAATGCGGGCACGCTGCTGCCATTTGGAATGGACGTCAGTATGCCCAGGGAACAGTGGCAGCAGTCCAAAGAGTGGGTGGCCGGGCGCCAGATCGGGCGCCTGTATGTGGTGGGTTCCAACGACACCACCGCACCGGTCATCGATGCCAGCTACCGGCGCTTCCTCGCGGCCATGGAGAACCACCTGGCCAGCCAGAAGTATATGCTGGGCAGTCGTCCCGCGGCGGGTGATTTCGGCCTGTATGGCCAGCTGACCCAGCTGGTGGGCTTCGACCCCACGCCGCGGGCCATCGCCCACGAGGTGTCGCCCCGCACGGTGGCCTGGGTCGACCATATGCGGGACCAGAGCGGCATCGAGCCGAAGGACAGCGACTGGGTCGCAGTGGAAGACCAGCCGGACAGCCTGCGCGGGCTGCTGACGGAGATCGGCCGTGTCTACGCGCCGGCTCAGCTTGCCAACGCCAGGGCGGTGCAGGCGGGCGAGAAAACCTGGGAGGCCGAAATTGATGGCGCACCCTGGACCCAGCAGAGCTTCCCCTACCAGGCCAAGTGCCTGCAGTGGACCAACGAACGCTACCGGGCCCTGGGTGCCGGTGATCGCGCCCGCATCGACACTCTGCTGGCTGGCACCGGCATCGAGGCCATGCTGTTTCCGGCCTGAACCGGGCCGTCGCTACCGCAGGTGACCCGCTCAGGGGTCCCTGGCAGCTGATCACCTATGCATCATTCAGACCGGTGCCCAGATCGGGGCGCCCCGTGTCTCCCGCAGTGAGGGGATCACCTTGCCATCGATGTCGGTGATGTCGTATTCCCGGGCCAGCTCCGCGGTGATCAGCGTGCCCCCGGAGTGCCTCATCGCACCGGGGTCGTTGGCCAGGGCGGCGATCACCCGCCCGGGGAATTCGGGTGAACAACTGTCCCTGACCTGGGTTGCGGCCCCGTCCTTGAGGTTGGCGATGTTTGCCAGGTTGCGCTTTGCCAGTTCTGTCATGGTCAATCCCTGCCACAGTGAGATGGAAGCGATACTGTGGGGCTTCAGTTCGATCGCCATATCCCGCGCCATCCGGTCCACTGCGGACTTGCTGGTGCCGAACAGGACACCGTAGGTGTAGCTCACGCCGGTGTAGCCGGAGATGGCGACAATCAGCCCGGATTTTTGCGGCACCATGATTCTGGCGGCATGCCAGGCGGCGACAAAATTCGAGCGCACGCCGACGTCGAACATCTGCCAGTTGGAAAGCGGCTTTTCCCAGAAGGGGTTCGGGTCGGTGAGGTCATCCGGCAGCGCGAAGGCGTTGTTGACCAGTATATCCAGCCGCCCCTGTTCGCGCCTGACCTGCTCGAACAGCGCCGCCACCTGCTCGTCATTGCCGTGGTCCACCTGCACGGCGACACCCTTGCCACCGCGCGCATCGCACGCCGAGGCAGTCTCGCCGACGGTGCCTGGCAGCGGGCTCGTTCCCGGCGCGACCGTGCGCCCCGTCACATAAACCGTTGCTCCCTCCGCGGCCAGTGCGAGCGCAATCCCCTTGCCGATCCCGCGGCTGGCCCCGGTTACCACAGCAACCCTGCCTGTCATTGAACCCATCTTGGTTTCTCCGGAATTTGTTGAATCGCTGACAAGCGATTTTTGAAAAGGTCGGGTGTTGCCGGCTTTGCGGCGAGTGCCGCCAGCGCCCGGGTCCTCGCGCCCGGATGCCGGCGTAACGGCCTGTCTGGCTGCCGCTAGATCCGCTCGATAATAATGGCCGGCGCCATGCCGCCCGCGGCACACATGGTCACCAGGCCGAATTGCAGGTCGCGTCGCTCCAGTTCGTCCAGCACGGTGCCGATCAGCACGGAACCGGTCGCGCCTATCGGGTGGCCCAGCGCCATCGCGCCGCCGTTGACGTTCACCTTGTCGCGGTCCAGCTTCAGGTCGCGGATAAATTTCTCCGCCACCACCGAGAAAGCCTCGTTGATTTCGAACAGGTCGATATCCGACAGTTTCAGCCCGGCCTTTTTCAGCACCTTCAGGGCCGCCGGCACCGGTGCGTTCAGCATCAACGTGGGGGAGTCGCCCACGTTGGCCATGGCGACAAAGCGGGCGCGGGGCTTGAGGCCGTGGGCCCGTGCGTAGTCCGGGGAGGCCAGCAATATCGCCGCGGCGCCATCCACCACCCCGGAGGAGTTGCCGGCGTGGTGGACGTGGTTGATCACCAGGTCGGGGTAGGCCCGGCGGATCTCCGAGCCGAAGGTAACGCCGCTGTCGTTCAGCGGGTAGTTGGCCATCGCCTCGAAGGAGGGCTTCAGCTCCGCCAGTGACGCCAGCGTGGTCTGGGGCCGGGGAAATTCCTCGCGAGCCAGGGCCAGGCTGCCGTCGAGGTTGTAGACCGGTACCAGGCTTTTGTCGAAGTGGCCGTTTTTGATCGCGTGGTCCGCCCGCTGCTGGGATACCACCGCCAGGGAGTCCACCGCGTTCCGGTCAATTCCCTCCAGGGTCGCAATCGCGTCGGCACAGACGCCCTGGTGCGGTTGCGGGTACTGCTCCCGCAGGTGCAGGTTGTCGCTGTCCAGGAAAGGCGATTGGGTGGGGTCCTGGCCGAAGGTGGACATCATCTCGCAACCACCGCCGATCACCAGGTCTTCCATCCCGGACATGATGCTGGCCGCCGCCATGTTGACCGCGGTGATACCGGAGCCGCAGAAGCGGTCCAGGGTCACGCCGGAGGCGAGGGTGTTGTACCCGGCGTCCAGCGCCGCCATCCGGGCCAGGTCGCCGCCCTGCTGGCCGCGCTGGGAGCTGGTGCCGAAGATAATGTCATCCACCTGGGCCGTATCCAGTTTGTTGCGCTGCGCGATGGCCTTGAGCACCGTGGCACCCAGGTGCTGGGGGTGCAGGTGTGCCAGCGCGCCCTTGCCTTTTTTGCCGATGCCCCGGGGTGTCCTGCAGGCGTCGATAATCCATGCTTCACTCATTTTGATACTCCTTACTCAGCCTTGAAGATCAGTGTTCGTTTTTCAACGGTGGCCGCGGCCCGAGCCCCGGGTCGCGCCCCGGTCAGTCACAGTAAGCGTTGATCACCTGCTTGCCGAGGGCCATCAGGTGGACCTGGTCGGGCCCATCCGCCTGGCGACACCAGCGCGCATAGTTAAAGGCCTCCGCCATAAAGTAGTCGCCGGTGAGGCCGCCGGCCCCGTGTACCTGGATACAGCGGTCGATGATGTTCTGCACCATCAGCGGCACGCTGATCTTGCTGGCGGCGATCATATCGCGAGCCTCCTGGGCGCCAACCTCGTCCATCCTGTGGCAGGATTTCAGTACCAGCAGGCGGGCCATTTCGATCTCCGCAAAGGATTTGGCGATGTCCTCGCGCACTGACTGGTGCTGGCTCAGGGTGCGGCCGAAGGTGGAGCGGGTGACCACCCGCTTGCAGGCCAGCTCCAGCGAGCGCTGGGCCGCGCCGATCAGGCGCATGCAGTGGTGCATGCGGCCCGGCCCCAGTCTCCCCTGGGCGATTTCAAAGCCGCGGCCCTCACCCAGCAGCATGTTCCCGAGAGGGACCCGGACGTTCTCGAAATTGATTTCCGCATGGCCCAGTGGCGCGTCGTCGTAGCCCAGCGTGGTCAGTGGCCGCACCAGGGTCATGCCGGGGGTGCCCCGGGGTACCAGTACCTGCGATTGTTGCTTGTGGCGATTGGGGTTGTCCGGGTCGGACTTGCCCATGACGATGTAGATCTGGGTGCGCTCATACATCGCGTTGGTGGCAAACCACTTGCGCCCGTTCAGCACCCACTCGTCGCCGTCGCGGACAATGCTCAACTGGATGTTGGTGGCGTCGCTGGACGCGACCTGTGGCTCGGTCATCACGTAGCAGGACCTGATTTCCCCCGCCAGCAGCGCGGGCAGCCACTTCGCCTGCTGTTCCGGGGTGGCATACTTCATGAACACTTCCATGTTGCCGGTATCCGGGGCGTTGCAGTTGAACACCTCGGGCGACCACAGTACCCGGCCCATTATCTCCGCCAGCGGCGCATAGTCGAAGTTGCTCAGGCCTTCATGGTCGCTGTACTGCGCCAGGGACGGGGGTATGAAAAGGTTCCACAGCCCCGCCGCGCGCGCCTTCGCCTTCAACTCGTCCATGATCGGCAGCGCCGCGAAGCGGCTTTTGGAATTGGCCAGCTGCTCTTCGTAGGCGTGCTCGTTGGGGTATATGTGCTCTTCCATGAACGCCTTGAGCTGTGCCTGGTAGTGCCTGGATTTTTCGCTGAACTGGTACATGTCTATCTCCTTGGTGTCATCCTCGGGCGGGATGAGCGCCAGTGGCAAGCACTGCGCTTGGTATCGGGCGTTTCACGTGGCCGTGGTCTTCAAAAATTGCGGGTATTGAACGGAACATGGCTGTCGCCGGCGTGCAGTTGCAATCCGAGGTCGGCGACGGCCACCTGCAGTTCACTGGTGTTCTCCATCGAGAACAGGCCGAAAGTATGGGCGCCGTGGCCGGGAGTGGCAATGACCCGGCCCTACAAAAAAATTGACGCACAATGACAACCCGCGGTGGAGTTTGCGCTGAATTCGAACCGGTCAGGCGCCCGGCTGGCCGGCGTTGCCAAGCGCCTTGAGCCGGGGGATAGTCTTCTCCAGCAGTTCCAGGCTCTTCCAGCCCTCGGCGGGGGACAGGCCTCCCAGCAGGGGCTGGAAACCGAAGCCGCCGTTCTCCGCGACCAGCACCGTTTTTTCCAGCAGTTCATCCGGCGTCCAGACGGCGAACATGCCGGACTTGCGCAGGGCCTCGCGGTTGAGCATGCCCTTGAAGGGCGAGTTGGATTGCTTTTCCTGCTCCGCCCATTTTGCGTAGGCGGTGACCACGTGCAGCGCGTGATCTTCCATGATTGCCCAGGATCGCTCCGGGTCCTCGGAGAGGTGAATGCTCATGGGCAGCCCGGGGGATGGGCCGAGTTGCATCCCCGGCTCACGCCCCAGTTCGCGGCATGCAGCGGCATAGGCCGGCAGCAGGGCGCGGCTCATCGGCGCGAAACCCAGGCCAAACCTGGCCGCGCGCTTTGCCGAGGCCTCTACGCCGCCACCGACCAGGATAATGTCCTCGGGGCGCTGGATCGGAAGCGGGCGCACGAAAATCTGCCGGCCATCCGCCTCGAACGCCTCGCCGTTCAGCGCGCGCAGGATGATATCGATGCCCTGGTCGAGCAACCTGCCGCGGTCGCGCAGGGACACCTTGAACATGGCGAATTCCGACGGCACATAGCCCGCGCCGAAAATCACGTTCAGGCGCCCGTTGCTCATCAGGTCGAGTATCGCGATCTGCTCCGCGATATTGACCGGGTCGTGCAATGGCAGGATCACTGCGCCGAGCATCAGGCGGATATTTTTTGTCCTGGCGGCGATTCCCCCAGCCAGCACAAAGGGCTGGGGCAGGTAGCCGTCATCGGAGGCGTGGTGTTCCATCAGGCCTATGCGATCGACGCCGATCTCATCGGCAAACGCCGCCATCTCCAGCGCGGCGGCGTAGAGTTCCCTGGTGGGTGTGCCGAAGCCGGGGGCGCGCATGTCGAAGGAGACAACGGTCTGGATATGGCTCATGTGAGGCCCTCAGTTCTTTGCAGGATGGTTGGCCGCGGCCGTGGCTATGACGGGCTGTTCACCGGAGCCAACAGTTCCAGCAGGGCCAGATCCGGTCCCCGCTGCACTTCGTCAGCGTAGGCCTGGATGCAGACATGGTCGGCGCCAGCATCCCAGTGGGCCTGGATTCGCTGCCTGAGCGCCTGCTCGTCGCCCCAGGCAAAAATCGCATCCACCAGTCTGTCGCTGCCGCCGTCGGCGAAATCGGCATCCTCGAAACCGAATTGCTTCAGGTTGTTCCTGTAGTTGTCCAGGCCGAGATAGATAGCCATATGGACCCTGGCGACAGTCCTGGCCCTGTCGGGATCCGTTTCCAGCAGGAGCATCTGTTCCGGGCACAGCAGCGCATCCGGGCCCAGGATATTCCTGGCCCAGGCGGTGTGGGCCGGGGGCACGAAGTAAGGATGGGCGCCGCTGGCCTTCTCGGCGCTGAGTTTCAGCATATTCTGGCGCAGGGCTCCCAGCAGTATCGGTGCCGGTTCCGGAGCCTGTGGCGCAGCAAATACTGCTTTCTCCATCGCCTCCAGGTAGTTGCGCATCGTGGTGACGGGTTTCTGGTATTCGTGGCCGCGCACACCCGTGACCAGTGGCGCATGGGATACGCCCAGACCCAGTATGAAGCGGCCCGGGGCCAGTTCGGAGACGGTTTTGTGTATCGCGTTCATCAGCATCGGGTCGCGGGCGTAGATATTGGCGATACCGGTGGCGAAGACCAGTTTTTCGGTGCTGGCCGCCATATGGCTGATGATCGAGAACGGGTCCCTGCCCATTGCCTCGGGTATCCACAGGGCCGCGTAGCCCCATTGTTCCAGTTGCTGTGCGAAGCGGACGGCCTCCGGGGCGGTCATATCGTCTATGAAAGACCAGACACCCAGTTTGCCCAGTTTTGTGGTCATCGGTGGAACTCCTGTGAGCGGTGACTGCAATGGCGTCGCCAGTTTAATCGGTGTTTATGGCATGATACACAAAATTAACCCGGAGCCCCGTATGATTAAAGCCCTGTTGCTCGACCTGGATGAGACGCTGTGCGATACCTTCAGCGCCAACGAGCGGGCCCGGGAATTAATGGGGCAGGCGCTGCAGGGCCGTTACGGGGCCGCGTTTGACGGCCAGGGTGTGGCCAGGGCCTATGTCAAAGGTATCTATCGCCATTGGAGCGACAGCGAGCGGGAACGCTACCTGCCGATTATCAGGGAGCGGGGCGAAAACGCGTTTCGCCTGCAGTTGATTCGCGACCTGCTGGCGGCGCAGGGGGTGACCGATGTCAGCGAGGCGACAGCCCAGGCCCTGCAG
This sequence comes from Gammaproteobacteria bacterium, assembly GCA_029859085.1. GTDB lineage: Bacteria > Pseudomonadota > Gammaproteobacteria > Pseudomonadales > Halieaceae > JARRPM01. The sequence continues at coordinate 9,525 of JAOUDU010000001.1, forward strand.
CGCAAATTTGACAGCGATCGCCTGGAGGCCTTTGACTTCTACCCCGGCATACGGGAATTCCTGCTCGAGGCCCGCAGGTATTTCACCCTGGTGGTGATTACCAACGGGCCGGAGTTTTCGCAGGTGCCCAAGGTGGAGACCGTCAGGCTGGCGGACTATGTCGACCACATTATTATCGGCGGCCAGGAGCCGGAGCAAAAGCCGGCGCGGTCTATTTTCGATAAAGCCCTCAGGCTCGCCGACTGCGAGGCACACGAGGCCATCCATGTGGGCGACAGCCTGGCGACCGATATCGCCGGCGCCCACAACAGCGGGATCACCTCCATCTGGATCCAGCACCAGCAACCGCTGGATGCTGAACTGGGGATCAATCCCGGGCATACAGTGCTGCACCCGAGCGAAATACCGGCGTTGATCCGGGAGTTGCATCCGCGATAAGCGCTTTCATGTCCAGCCATTCCCTTGCGGCAAAGCCAGCGCATACCAAGGTGTTATGCGCCGGGGTCGATCTCGCGATCCGGCGCCGGTCCCGGTTCTGATGGACCGGGAGTCCGCGCGCAGGCTGGATCCGGCTTGCGAAATCATACTGGGGTCGCCGGCCTGGATTGGTATTACGGCGACTGTCCAGCAGGGCCTGTTCAGGCAGATGCGGGCGGCCTATAGTGAGGCTTGCGGAGCGATAGAAGCCGATTAAAGGACGGCCCCGTTTCATTGTATTGTGGGCGACAGGCTGAGCTGGCTCATGTTCAACGTGGGTCCCAGCACCGACCCGGAGGAAGCGGAAGAGCGTGCAACAGGTGCAGAGCAGTTCGATCTGGCTTTGGCCGCAATCATGCGGCTGGAGCGGCTGTTGCCCGATCTGCTGGCCACGGCAAGCCTTGAACCGGCGTATCGGCAGGCGGGAATCCCGTGTTTGACCTCAGCGCCTGTCACGTCGAACGCAACCGGGATGGCAACTACCTGGTGCGCTGGCACCTGTCGAAGCCCGGCCAGAAGGTTGCGGTGTATATGGCCGATAGCCCGGATCGCTATTACGCCGGCAGTGACCTCGGCACGCCGATAGCCTGGACAACCCAAACAGAAGTTCTGGTTCCAAACCCGGACAAGGAAGTAAGGCACTACTTCTACCTGGAGTCAGCGGGCGGCGAGGGCGTTATATTGGCCGAGCGCCAGTTGAACCTGCAGGGGACGCCGAATTTCAGGGACCTGGGCGGTTACGAGGCCCGGGACGGCCGGCGCCTGAAATGGGGCAAGCTTTACCGTTCGAGTAAATTATCCGCGCTGACCGACGTGGACACCAGGTACGTCCACCGCCTGGGGCTGACCCTGATATGCGATTTCCGCCAGGTGGTAGAGCAGCAGCTGGAGCCCACCCGGCTGGGTAGCGAAAGCCTTCATGTGCTTGCCAGCCTGCCTGTCACCCCGGGCAGTTCCCACAGCTTCATAGAGAACCTGCATAACGGGATCATCGCGGTTGAGGATGCGGCGGGATTCATGGAGGAAATCAACAGGGATTTTGTCATCAACCAGATGCCCCAGTACGCGGAGATGTTCCAGTTGCTGCTGGCCGGGGACCAACAGCTGCTGATTCACTGCGCCTCTGGCAAGGATCGCACTGGCGTCGGCGCCGCGCTGATCCTGGATGTGCTGGGCGTGAGCGAGGAGACGATAGTCAATGACTACCTGTTGACCAACAAGTACCTGCCGATCAACGAGGAAGTCAAACGCCTGTCGAGGGAGTTTAAAGACCGTACGGGGGCGGCGGTGTCAGAGGAGGTGCTGCGGCCCATGCTGGAGCTGCGCCCGGAATATATCAGGGCCTGTTTTGACGAGATTAAAAAGCGCTACGAATCGAGGGAGCATTTTTATGAATCAGCCCTGCGCCTGGATAAGCTCAAGCTTGATAAATTGAAGGATCGTTATCTCCATTAGCCTATATGGTCGAATGAATACCCGATAAAGCGGGCTCTTCGACCCTACATCGGCTGGTTCGACCCTGCATTGACGGGTTCGACCCCTCGTTTCCCAGTGCCCCCTCAGGGCGCCCGGCCCTTGAAATAGCGGTCGGTCTCCCGTTTTACCACCTTGGACAGTATCAACAGGGCGATCAGGTTGGGGATGGCCATCATGCCGTTCATCAGGTCGGAGAAATTCCACACGAACTCCAGTTTCATCATCGCCCCGACGATGACCACGGACACGAAAACCACACGGTAAACGCGGATCGCGCGCCCCCCCGCAATGTATTCGACCGCCTTCTCGCCGTAATAGCTCCAGCCCAGCAGGGTGGAATAGGCGAACAGCGCCGAGGTGACCGCGACGATGATCGCCCCGGCAGGTCCGAGCGTCTCGGCGAAACTCAGGCTGGTGAGCTGGCCCGCGCTCACCCCCTGGGTCCAGGGCGTCGCGGTCAGGATCACCAGCGCGGTGATGCTGCACACCACCAGGGTGTCGATGAAGGTCTGCGTCATGCTCACCAGCGCCTGGGTGACCGGGTCTCTGGTGCGCGCGGCCGCTGCCGCGATCGGCGCCGAGCCCAGGCCCGATTCGTTGGAGAACACGCCCCGGGCCACGCCGAACCTTATCGCCGCCGCAATCGCCGCGCCGGCGAAACCGCCGCTGGCCGCAATCGGGTTGAATGCGTGGTAGAAAATCAGCGACAGCGCATGCGGTATTTCACTCGCATTCACCGCCAGCACTACCAGCGCTGTCGACACATAGCCGATGATCATGAACGGCACCAGGTAGGACGTGAAGCGGCCGATGGAACGGATACCGCCCAGTATCACCAGCCCGGTGAGCAGCATCAGCACCACGCCGGTGATCCACGGCTCGATACTGAAGGTGGACTCGAATATGCCGGCCACCGCGTTGGCCTGGGTCATATTGCCGATGCCGAATGTGGCGAGCGCGGTAAACAGCGCGAAAAACCAGCCGAGGGTGGGCAGTTTCGCGCCCTTGGCCAGGTAATACATGGGCCCGCCGCGCATGCCGTGTTCCCCCTGCTCCCGGTATTTCACCGCCAGCACGGCCTCCGAATACTTGGTCGCCATGCCGACCAGGCCCGTCATCCACATCCAGAAGACCGCCCCCGGCCCGCCCAGGGTGATCGCAGTGGCAACCCCGACGATATTGCCGATACCGACGGTTGCCGCCAGCGCAGTCATCAACGCGGCAAAGTGGCTGATGTCCCCGGCATGGCCGTGATCCTTCTGCAGGATCAGCCTGAACGCGTGGGGCAGGGCCCGAAACTGCATGCCCTTGAGCAGGACGGTGAGGTACAGGCCGGTGCCGACCAGCAGCATGAGCATGGGCGGCCCCCATACCCAGCCAGACAGGGTGGAAACCAGTGATTCGATGGCCTGCATGATTTATATCTCTCTTGTGAAAGCCTGGTTGTCGGATCTATGTGCCGGTGCCGGCGGAGGCCGGTATGCGGTTTTCCGCCAGGTCGTTGGGCGGATTCCTTATACATCGGGTGCCCGCGGGATGATAGATATACGCCACGCAGCCGTTGCAGTTGTCGCAGCCGGACTGGGTGAGCTCACCGCTGCGGAATTTGTTCACCAGGGCCGGGTCGTGCAGCAGCGCGCGGGCCAGCACCACGCAGTCGAAACCCTCGGCCACGGCCTGTTGGGCATTGGCCAGTGACTTGATTCCACCCAGGTAGGCCAGCGGCAGCTCAACCGCAGCGCGGATCCGGCGCGAATACTCGAGGAAATACATCTCCCGGAATTCTACAGCGGGTTCGCTGGAGGCCGCGACCTTCATCATCAGTGACGTCAACCACTCGCCCTGTTCCCGCAGCACCCTGCTGATTTCCTCCCGGTTCATCCGGCTGCCGAACATGAACCAGGTGGATTCGACGTTGCGGCCGCCGCTCAGCACCAGCATGTCGGCACCGGCGGCCTGCAGGGCCCGCGCGGTGACCACGCCGTCCTCCACGGTGGCGCCGCGGCGGGTACCGTCGGCCACATTGATCTTGGCCAGCACTGCGGTGGTGTCGCCTACCGCCTCTTTCACCGCCGCCAGGACCCGGGCCGGGAAGCGCACCCGGTTTTCCGGGCTGCCGCCATACTCATCCTCGCGGCGGTTGCTCAGCGGGGAGATAAACTGGTTCAGCAGGTAGCCGTGACCCATGTGCAGTTCCACCGCGTCGAAGCCGGCGTCCCGGGCCAGCCGGGCGGCGGCGACGAACTCGGCGGTCACCCGCTCCATATCGGCCCCGGTCATCGCACGCTGCAGGAAATTGCCTTTCAGCATGCCCGCCGGGTTGAAGCCCGAGGAGGAACTGATGGTGCGGCCCTTCACCTTCATCCCTGTGACAAAGGAGCCGCCGTGGGTGATCTGGGCGGAAATGGCCGCGCCGTTGTCATGTACAGCCTGTGTCAGGGCGCGCAGGTCGGGGAGGATCTCGGGGCGCATCCAGATCTGGTTGGGCAGGGTGCGCGCCTCCGGAGCCACCGCCACATAGGCGACCGTCGTCATACCCACGCCGCCGCGGGCCAGGTCGCTGTGGTGCCGCAGCAGGGCTCTGGTGGGTTTCCCGTCCAGGCACATGGCCTCGTTGGCGCCGGATTTGATGAAGCGGTTGCGCAGGGTCAGGGGCCCGATGGTGACCGGGTCGAAGGGTGAAATTGCCGTGTTTACCGGGCTATTGCTCGCCGGGTCGGAAACACCAGGGACAATCCGGCCGGGATTCAGGGGCTGGTCGCGGGGAGTCATCATTTTACGGGTTCCCCGCCTGTTGGAATTCTCCTTCGAACTGGACAGTGACCGTATCGCCGATCAGCGGCGGAGACAGGAAGGAATCCATGCCGAAGGCCGATCGTGCCAGGCTGCCGTGAGCGGAAAAGCCGATGGCGGCGCGACCGGGTTGCATCGGGTGACTCGCGGTGGAGCCCACAAGCGTGGCATCCAGTTCCACCGGGTGGGTCTGGCCCAGCAGCGTTAACTCGCCCGTAATATGCAGCGAGCCGGGACCAGCGGACCGCACCGCCGTGGACCGGAACGCGATCTGCGGGAATTTGCCTGCATTGAAAAACTTTTCACTTTGCGCGAGATCCTCGTCCCAGCTCGCGAATTTTGAATTCGGGTGGGAGGCCCGGTAGTCAGCGGGATAATAGGTCCGCAGTGAGGCCGGATCGATCGACGCGGTGACCGAGGACTTGCCCGGCTGCGCCGGGTCGTATTGCAGCAGCACCGTGTAACTGGTGAAGCGCACGACGTAGTTTGACAGACCCAGGTGATTGACGCTGAAACTGAGGCTGCTGTGAGTCGGGTCGAGCTGGTACTGTCCGGCGGGCGCGCCGGTATCAGTCCCCGGCCCACCTGTGGCCTGTGCGGTTTCCGCCATCGGGGTCAGGTATAACATGGCACCGCACAGCGCCGAAAGGAGGGTTGAGGTAGCTGGTGTCTTCATCGGTTTTCCCCGTCGAGTGTTCTGCGGACACAGTATAGCGACAACCGCAGTAATAATTCGCCTCCGTCGGCATCCCTGTGGCTGGCAGCCCTAGAGGCGGGCACGGATCATCAGGTTGCGCGGGGTCAGCCGGCGAGCGCAGAAGGTGCCGACGGTCACGCTGTAGCCCTGCTCCGCCAGGCAGAGTGCGCGGTCCAGCACCAGCCATAATTCCAGTGCCCGGCGCAACGCGTGGCGGGGTAACTCCATCCGGCTCACCCGGGCCTGGCGCTGCCAGCCGCGCTGCTCGAAGTATGGCCAGTCTGTCGCAGCCGGCAGCGGCAGCGCCTTGAGGTCGGCTGCATGCCGGCAAAAATCGGCGAAGCTGCCTTCGAAAACCACATCGGCTATGGACGGTACGGGCAGGTAGTCGTCCACGCCGCGCAGCTGTCGTTGCAGCGCGTCGAAGCCGAGCCTCCAGGCGTTTTTTTTCTCCCGCCGGCGGGCGGCAGCGGCGGACGCGGTCACGGTTTCCTGCACCGCGAGCCGGCAATCATCCCGGCTCAGGGCCAGGCCGCTATCCTTTCCGTCCTGCGAGAAAGGGTGGTACTGCGGGCTCGCGGTCAGGTGGTAGCAGCAGGGGGACAGGTGCAGGCTGTGCATGCGCCGTTCGGTCACCGTCGCAATCAGGCGGCGGTGCAGGTCACCGCAGGCGTGTAAGGCCACCGCGTGGCGGGTATGCCCGGCGCGGGAAGTGGATCCGGGCGATAAAACATCGCATTGTTCCAGGTGGACATCCAGTTGCAGCTGCCGGCTCATCGCGTTGCCCTTGGCGCACAGGCCCGCATCGAGTTCCAGCGCGGTAACCGGTGTCCCCAGGCGCTGGCAGATGGCGCGACCCAGGTGCGCCTTGCCTGCGCACCACTCCAGCACGGCGCCCTCGAGTGGGTCCAGGCATGCGGCAAACGCGTTGACCTGCTGCCACTTGCGGCCGGGTATATCCCGCTCGAAGCCGGCGGGATAGTCGCTGTGCCGGGCCGCCAGTGCGGGCACCGTGTCCAGTGCCCGCACCGGTTCGAGCCCCGGGATGTAGGGGGAGAGCCAGTTAACCAGGGCTTCCTGGTCGGTCTCCAGAGCCGCGAGCTCGCGCTCGCGCAATGCGCCCAGTGCCGCTGTGAGTGCGGGGTAGTGTGATTCCCAGGGCAGTACCGGCAGGCAGAATGGCGCCGGTCGCCACAGCGCCTGGTGCGTCAGCAGTAGCGCGTTGAGCTGCCGAAAGTGTCCCTGCAGGTCGGCGGATTCCGCCGGGGTGCCAGATTGTGCAGCGTAAGCCACGGGTGTCAGGGCGAAACCCGGCCGAAACGCAACCAGAAACTGTCGATCGGTGCCGGCATCTTGCCATTGCCGCTTTCCAGCGCTGTCGAGATGTAGGCAATCGAGGGTTCCGCCAGTGCCTGGTAACAGCGCCCGATCAGCTGCAACACCTCCGCCCCGGGCCATTCCGGCGGCAACAGCGCATCGGGCAGGTGGGTATCCTGCAGCAGGATGCGGCGATAGTCGTGAATCAGCAGGATGCGGGCGATAAAAGCCGTTTGCGGGTCGAGTTCCGGCTCCCGCTGCAGCCATTTGTCCAGTGGCCTGAAGTGAGCGATAAACTCCCGGTAGCCGGTCGCCACCTCCTGCAGCTGCCAGCAGTCGTGCACCAGCTTGCGCAGCAGCTGCTTTGACGACAGCTCGGAACTGTCAGCCTCGAACAGCAGCACCTTATCGGTGGCATCGAATTCCTGCATGGTCTGGAGCAGGGCGCTGCCCCCGTCGCCCGGCTTGGCGTAGGTGCCGGCGGAGATCGCCCTGAATCCCTGCCAGTGCAGGCTGCGCTTGAAGGGTTCGCGATTTTTCTCGGCGATATCCAGCGGCACCAGAATCTGCCAGCGCCCGTTCCAGCGCCTGGTCTCGAGGGCATAGATGCGGCGGGTCGCGCGCTCGTATTCATGGTTGCCGTAGGTGGTGAAACGGTAGTAGCTGCGCCTGCCCACCCGCTCGGATTCAAGCCAGCCCTCCTTGACCAGGCGAAAGACGGAGGTCCGCACCAGGCGATCGCTGATACCAAACGGTTGCAGCGCCTCGACCAGGCTGCTCAGCCACAGGGTGCCGCCGTGCTGGGAGACCACGTCCCCGAACAGGGTGATGATCAACGACGTGGTCCGGATCGGCTGGCGGCTGGAAAAATCTGCCAGCAGGCGTTTAACAACAGCGGGATGTGGCACGGTTGGGGTCCCTTTTAATCGAGCGCGGGCAGGGCCGCTGCTATTGGCTACAATAGTACTGTGATTGCCGGCGCTTTACATTCCTGCGATGCCCGGGCCGTTATCCGGAACAAGTCTCGCCGGGACAGATGCGGGCCGAAGTGATACAAAAAGATTGATTCATATCAAAATGTTGTATTATATTGGCACACCCTGATGATAAAAACACCCCGTTTGGAGGGAGTATGCGCAAGACCCCCTGCCTGGAACCCCTGCACCCGATTGAAACCGCGAGCGTGGATGAGCTGCGCAGCCTGCAACTGCAGCGCCTGCGCGCCAGTCTCAAGCACGCCTACCACAACAGCCCCGTGTACCGGGCCAGGTTTGACGAACACGGCGTGCACCCCGACGACCTGGTGTCACTGGAAGACCTGGGCCGCTTTCCCTTCACCACCAAGACCGACCTGCGTGACAACTACCCGTTCGGGATGTTCGCCGTTCCCAGAGAGCAGGTGGTGCGCATTCACGCCTCCAGCGGTACCACCGGTAAGCCGACGGTGGTGGGTTACACCAGGGGTGACATCGATACCTGGTCCGAGGTGGTAGCGCGCTCGATCCGCGCCGCCGGTGGCACGGCGTCCGACATGGTGCATGTCTCCTATGGCTATGGCCTGTTTACCGGTGGCCTCGGCGCCCATTACGGCGCTGAAAAACTCGGTTGCGCCGTTATCCCCATGTCCGGTGGCCAGACCGAAAAGCAGGTGCAGCTGATTTGCGATTTCGACCCGGACATCATCATGGTGACGCCTTCCTACATGCTCAACATCGCCGACGAAATGGAGAGACAGGGCGTCGACGTCGGCAAGCTGTCGCTGCGGGTGGGCATCTTCGGCGCCGAGCCCTGGACCGACGCGATGCGCAGGGAGATCGAGCAGCGCCTGCATATCGATGCGGTGGATATTTACGGCCTGTCGGAGGTCATGGGGCCGGGGGTGGCCCAGGAGTGCCTGCAGAGCAAGGACGGGCCGACGATCTGGGAAGACCATTTCTACCCCGAGATCATCGATCCGGAAACCGGCAGGGTCCTGCCGGACGGGGAAGAGGGGGAGCTGGTGTTTACCAGCCTCACCAAGGAGGCCATGCCCGTCATCCGCTATCGCACCCGCGATCTCACCCGCCTGTTGCCCGGCAGCGTTCGCACGATGCGGCGGATGGACAAGATCACCGGTCGCAGCGACGACATGCTGATCATTCGCGGGGTGAACGTGTTCCCGACCCAGATCGAGGAGCAGATCCTGTCGATTCCGGAACTGTCGCCGCACTATTTCATCGAGCTCAGGAAAGAGGGCCACCTCGACGCTATCGAGGTCAATGTCGAGATGAGCGGCAGCCCGGGGCCGGGCGGCACCGCGGAGGCGGAGAAGGCGCTGCGGCACAGGATCAAGTCCTATATCGGCGTGTCCGCCTCCATCAGGGTGCACGCCAGCGGTGGTATCCCGCGCTCGGAGGGCAAGGCCAAACGCGTGGTCGACAAGCGCTAGGCCAGCTTATTATGTAAGGCGGAAGGGCCTGCCCCGCGTTATCGGGTATTTATTCGGCCGGGGATCATCACAGCTTGAGCGAGGCCAGCGTGCGGCCTTCCCCGGCCAGCTGCAGCAGCAGTGGCGCGGGTTCCCAGCAGGGGTCGCCCGTCAGTTCCCGCAAGGCCTGCAGCTTGCCGATAACCGTTTCCAGGCCGAGACTGTCCGCGTGGAACATCGGGCCGCCGCGCCACTTCGGGAAGCCGTAGCCATTGAGGTAGACGATATCCACGTCGCCGGGGCGGGCGGCTATGCCCTCGGCCAGGATCGCGGCGCCCTCGTTGATCAGGGCCAGCGTGAGCCGGTCGACAATCTCCTCGTCGCCAATCGCGCGGCGGTCAACATGCCACTGCGCCGCGATGTCCGCGATCAATGCGGTGACCTCCGGGTCGGGCTGTCGCCTGCGGGTTTCCGGGTCGTAGCGGTAGTAGCCGGCGCCGGATTTCTGGCCGAGGCGCTCCATTTCCACCAGGGTGTCGGCCAGGGCTGACTCCTTCACCGAGCGGCTTTCGATGCCCTGGTCGCGGCGCGACCGGTAGCCGATATCCAGTCCCGCCAGGTCACCCACCGCCAGCGGCCCCATGGCCATGCCCCAGGCCTCCATCGCAGCGTCGACCTGCTCGGGGCTGGCACCCTCCAGCAGCAGCAACTGGGCCTGGCGGGCGTAGCCCTTGAGCATGCGGTTGCCGACAAAGCCGTGACAGACGCCGACGGCTACCGCGATCTTGCCGATGGTTTTTGCCAGCTGCATGAACGTCAACAGGACTTCCGGGGCGGTTTTTTCCGCGCGCACCACTTCCAGCAGCTTCATCACGTTGGCGGGACTGAAGAAGTGCGCGCCCACCACCCGCTCCGGGCGACCCGTTGCCGCGGCGATCGCGTTCACATCCAGGTAGGAAGTATTGGTGGCCAGGATACAGTCTGCCTTGCAGGTGGCGTCGAGTTTGCGGAACACCTCCTGCTTGACCGCCATATTCTCGAATACCGCCTCGATGACAAGGTCGACCCCGGCGATATCGGCGTAGTCGGTGGTGCTGCGAATGCCGGCAAGTATGGTATCGACCTGTTGCCGGGTGTAACGGCCGCGGCCGACCGATGTTTCGTAATTACTGCGCACCACTCCCAGGCCCCGGTCGAGGTTTTCCTGGCTGGTCTCCACCAGGGTGACCGGTATGCCGGCGTTGGCGAAGCACATCGCGATACCGCCACCCATGGTTCCCGCGCCGATGACCGCCACTGTTTTGACCGGCAGTGCCCGGGTGTCCGCCGGGATATTGGTCAGTTTGGCGCATGCGCGCTCGGCAAAGAACACATGGCGCAGGGCCGCGGATTGGGGCGAGTTGCGGCATTCGACAAAGCGTTCCCGCTCCAGCTTCTGGCCCTGTTCGATATCGTGCAGGCAGGCGAATTCCACCAGTTCGATAATGAAGCCCGGCGCTATCAGGCCCCGGGTCTTGCGGGCGATACCGGCGCGGTAGGTGTCGAAGAAATCCGCTGTGGGCGGGGCGGCCACCACCCTCGCCCCGGTGGGGCGGACAGCGGCCCCGTCGGCAACCAGCTGCCGCGCGTAGGCCTCCGCGGCCTCCGCGACATCACCGTCTTCCAGCAGCCGGTCAATAAGCCCGAGTTCCAGGGCCCGGCCTGCGGTGACCGGCGTACCACTGATCATCATCTCCAGCGCGGTTTCCACACCCACCAGGCGCGGCAGGCGCTGGGTGCCGCCGGCGCCGGGCAGCAGGCCCAGGTTGACCTCGGGCAGGCCGAGCCGGGTGCCGGGCACGGCGCAGCGGTAGTGAGCGGCCAGGGCGACCTCCAGGCCGCCTCCCAGGGCAGTGCCGTGCAACGCGGCGAGTACGGGTTTCGGGAAATTCTCGATCGCGGCAATAACAGCCGGCAGCCCGGGTTCCCTGGGGGTCTGGCCGAATTCGGTAATGTCCGCGCCGGCAATGAAAGTGCGCCCGGCGCAGGCGATGAGCAGCAGCTTGCTGTTGTCAGTCCTGGCCTGGTCCAGCGCGGCCATCACCCCGGCCCTTACGGCGTGGGACAGCGCATTAACGGGGGGATTGTCGATGCGGATAATGCCGATGTCGCCAACGAGCTGGTACTGTACGACTGCTTCACTCATAAAAGTCACCTGGTTTTATACCTGTCTGGTGCGGTCTCGCCGCGGGCGGGCCCCGGCCCCCAGTATTGTGTGTCACCGCGGTGTTGTAAATCCTTTGCGGGGGTGCGCTAAAAGTATTACATAAAAATACTGTAATAGATTATATTATGTATCATAAAGTCTGGCGCGCCGAAACCGCAACCGCTCATTTGCTCCAACCGCAACCAGGGAGGTCACTGTTATGTCCGCTCACCCGCTGCAGCAGCTTACCGGGATGGATGCATTGTTCCTCACCCAGGAGGCAGCGGATACACCGATGCATATCGGCC
>JAOUDU010000243.1 GCA_029859085.1 Gammaproteobacteria bacterium
CCCGGGACCTGCCATTCCGGCGTTCGAGCCGGGACTTGCCGCGGGCTCGATCTCGATCCGGAGAAAATCGGCCCGCCCGGCCAATAGCGATAATGCCAGGAACAACACAAAACTGATGATGAGGTAGAGCCTTAAAGGCGGAACATATCGGGCGCGACGCCCGGCAATAAATTCGGCGGTGAGAAAACCGGGGCGAAAGAGTAAAGGCAGTAGCGTGCGCCAGAGGCGCGAATCCCAGTTGATCAACTCTTCCATGACCTCACCGGCCACCGCGCTCAGGCGGTGATCACCGGCGCTTTCCCGCTGGCCACACTGGCTGCAGTATTCGCCCGCCAGCAGGGCACTGCAGTTCCGGCAATGAGTGCTTATTTCCATGATTTTTTACCTGCGACCAGGCTCTACAGTAGCGAAAATACCCGTGGGTGCCAAGTCGCGCGACGGCGTGTGCAGCAGCGCAGCGGGAAACACCCCCCATGCGTCGGCCTGCATCGCGGCTGCTGTATATTCCCGGTTCAAGCGTTATGTCAAAATACACGCACTGTTGGCCCAAAGGAGTAATCGATGTCCCGCAACTATTTTGATCTCGGGGGGAAAATCGCGCTGGTAACAGGAGCCTCCAGCGGGCTGGGCGTGCATTTTGCCAATGTCCTGGCCGATGAAGGCGCCACTGTTATTCTCGCCGCCCGCCGTGCCGACAAATTGGCAGATGAAGTCAGGGCGATCGAGGCAAAGGGCGGCCGCGCCCGCGCCATCACCCTTGACGTCACCAGCGCCGGCAGCGTGAGCGATGCTTTCGCCGATATCGCCCGCCAGCATGGCGGTGTCGATATCCTGATCAATAACGCGGGCGTGGCGGATGACCCCAAAAAATTCCTCGATACCGGGGAAGACGATTGGCATTGGGTAATCGACACCAACCTCAATGGAGCCTGGCGGGTGGCGAAGGCTGCCGCACAGCAGATGGTCGAAGGGGGCAGGAAGGGGTCCATAGTCAATATCGGATCAATTTACGGATTGCGCACAGGCGTCCTCAAGGTGGGCTATAACGTCTCCAAGGCGGGCGTGGTGCAGCTCACCAAATCCATGGCGATGGAAATGTGCAGGTACGGTATCAGGGTGAACGCACTTTGCCCCGGCTGGTTCAGGACCGATTTGAACAGCGACTATTTCGATTCCGAATCAGGCGAAGGCTATATCAGGACCATACCCGCCAGGCGCCTCGGCAATATGGATGACCTGACCGTTCCCCTGCTCCTGCTCGCCAGCAATAACGCCGGCGCCTACATGACCGGTACCAGTGTCACCGTGGATGGCGGTATTCTCGAATCGCCGATCTGACTCGCGGCGGCGCCCGGGGGTTTCAAGCAATAGTTTGCAGCGTAACCGCCAACTGCTAGGATGCCGGCAATTGATTGCCCGGGCGCAGTGCGAGTTGTCACCAGCATCGCGCCCCACTTGGCGGAGACCAGGCCAATGACCAGGAAAGTGAGCGCCGAGGTTGTGCTCGATATGCCGCGCAGCCAGGCCTGGAACAAGCTCCGGGATATTTCCCTGGCCCACAACTACGTACCGGGCATTGTCAAAACCGAGATCGTCAGCGAGCGGTCCGAAGGCGTGGGCGCCAGCCGCTATGTCTACCGCAACGCCAGGAGTTATATCCAGGAAACCGTCGTCGAATGGGATGAGGGCCGGGGTTTCCTGATTCGCCTGCACCGGGGCGACAAACCCGCGCCGCCGTTTCGCAATGCCTGGTTCCGCTACCGGCTGGCGGATGAGGGCGATGACAAAACCCTCTTCACCGCCAGCCTGGAATACGAGCTGCCCTGGGGCGCGCTGGGCCGCTGGCTCGAGAAGAGGATGGAAAAGACGGTGCACTCCACCATCCGCGACGTCGCCACCGCGATGAAACTCTTTTACGAAACCGGCAAACCCACGACGCCCGCAGTGTTGAAAGCCTACAAGGCCGCCGCGAGCAAATGACGATTACGCTCCATTCCCGGAGGTGCCGTGGCCTACCCGATCACTGAGCTGGTCAACGAAGACGCGACTCTGGTCAGTCGCCGCTGCTGGACCGATCCCGGGGTGTACGCGCTGGAAAAGCGCGGCATCTTCGGCAGGGCCTGGCTGTTCCTCGGCCACGAATCCCAGTTGCGCCAGCCCGGGGACTTCGTCCAGGCCTATATGTGCGAGACGCCGATTATCCTGTCCCGCGGGCAGGACCGGCGGCTTTACGCCTGTATCGACAGCTGCAGCCACCGCGGCCTGCCGGTATGCCGGGCGGATCACGGCAATACCAAGCGGTTTATCTGCCCCTACCACAACTGGTCCTATAGCGTCGAAGGCGAGCTGGTTGCGATTCCCCAGGAAAACGCGGTCCGCAACAAGCCGGACAAGAGCCGCCTGGGCCTGAAGCGGGTGCCCCGGCTGGAGACCTGGCGGGGCCTCGTGTTCGGCAGTTTCGACCCGGACATCATGCCGCTGGAAGAATACCTCGGGGACATGCGTTTTTACCTCGACGCCTTCCTCGGGCGCTTTCCCGACGGTATTGAATTCATCGGCGCCCCCCACCGCTGGCTGCTGGACGCCAACTGGAAGCTGCCGGTGGAAAACCAGCTGGGGGATGTCAATCACGGCGCCTTCCTCCACAGCGCCATCATCCCGCGGGAAGCCCAGGACCGGATCGAGGAGCTCGGCCACAGCGTGGTCACCGCCCCCGGGCACGGCGCCACGTTTCGCCTGATGCCCCCGGATGCAGCGGTCGACGAGGTGGCCTGGGGCATGGAGGGAATGGGCGGCATGCTCGGTGGTGCCCCGGTACAGGAGTACCTGCGGGAGGTGCAGGCCCGGGCCGCCGAGCGGGTCGGTCCGCTGCGGGCCCGCATGAAAGGCCTCACCTATGGGGTGTATCCGAATCTTTCATTCCTGTGGTCCAACGCCTCCTTCAAGGTGTCCCATCCCAGGGGCCCGGGCAGGGTGGAATACTGGTCCTGGGCGGTGGTGCCCGCCGATGCGCCGGATGAGATCAAGCGGGTCCTGCGCACCAATTACAGTTCGTTCTTCGGCCCCGGAGGGATCCTGGAGCAGGAGGATTCGGAGGTGTGGGTGCAGCAGTTCAGGGGCTGCAATATCGACTTCGCCGACGACCGGCCCTGTTTTTACGGCCTCGGCCTGGGCGAGGAGAAGCCTCACCCGGAACTGCCGGGGCTGGTGAGTGTCACCGCCAATGAATTCTACGCCCGGCATTTCTTCGCGCGCTGGCGCGACGACCTGCTGGCGGTGGAGGGCAGGCCATGAGCGACTTCGCGCTTTCCACCAGCCCTGGGCAGCAGCGGCAGCTGGAAGCGTTTTACTACCGCGAGGCCCGCCTGCTGGACAATCGACAGTACAGGCAGTGGCTGGCACTGCTGAGCGAGGATATCCTTTACCGGCTTCCCTCCCGGGTCAATGTGCAGGTCGACAACCGGCAGCGCGGCGATGAGGACATGATCAGTGTCGAGCGGGAGCTCGAGGGCGCCGACTCCATGGGCTGTCCCATTCGCGAGGAAACCTACATCCACCTGGTGCTGCGGGTGGAGCGCGCGTTCAAGATAAATTCCTGGTCGGAGAACCCGCCGGCCCGCACCCGCCGGCTGGTCGGCAACGTGGAACTGATGACCCACGGCGGCGACGAGTACTCTGTGCTGAGCAATTTCCATCTCTACTATGCCCGGCCCGGCGGCGCCAGCTTCCTCTACAGCGGGCAGCGCCGGGATGTGCTGCTGGCCGCCGGGGAGGGCTACAAAATCAGGCGGCGCGAGGTGATACTGGACTATGGTGACATAGCCCTGCCCACCCTGGGCCTGTTGTTTTAACCCCGAGCTGGTAGAGTGAGCGCCACGCCCGGGATACCCTGGTCACCGGGCTTGAGAGGACACGCCGCATGACAAATTTCAACGCCGATTCAACCACCGACGACGTAATCGCGGGTATTTCACTCGCCGGCAGGGTCGCGGTGGTCACCGGCGCTTCCGCCGGCCTCGGGGTAGAGACCGCTCGGGTGCTGGCACAGGCCGGCGCGCGGGTACTGCTGGTGGCCCGCAGCCGGGAGAAACTGGCGCCTGTGCTGCAGTCCCTGCGGGACCAGCTGCCAGGGGCACAGCTGGACAGCGCGTTCATGGACCTGGCCGACCTGGACAGCGTGCGGGCGGCGGCCGCCGACATCGCGGCGCGCCATCCGCGCATCAACCTGCTCATCAACAACGCCGGGGTGATGGCCTGCCCCCTGGGGCGCACCGCCCAGGGTTTCGAACTGCAGTTCGGCACCAACCACCTCGGCCACTTCCTGTTTACCGGGCTGCTGCTGCCCGCCCTGCGCGCGGCTGCTGCCGACTCCGGCCGGGACAGCCGTGTAATTGCGCTCAGCTCCGCCGGCCATCGCTTCGGCGGCATCGATTTCGAGGACCCCAACTACGAGCGGCGGGCTTATGACAAGTGGGGCGCCTACGGCCAGTCCAAGACCGCCAACGCCCTGTTCGCGGTCGGCCTGGACGCGAGGGAGAGAGGCCGCGGGGTGCGGGCCTTCGCGGTGCACCCGGGGGTTATCATGACCGAGCTGGGTCGGCACGTGCAGCCCGAGGACTGGGAGACCCTGAAGGCGGCCCGGCCGTCAAAAGAGGAAATGACCTACAAGAGCCTCGAGCAGGGGGCTGCCACCAGCATCTGGGGGGCTACGTCTCCCCAATTGCAGGACCTTGGCGGTCTGTACCTGGAGGATTGCCATATCGCCGGCCCCGCCGAGCCCGGCAAGGGCGGTGGTGTTGCCGCCTATGCCAGCGACCCCGCGCTTGCAGACCGGCTGTGGGCGCTGTCCGAGGACCTGGTGGGTCCCGGTTCATTGTGAGCGCGCGTTTTGTCCCAGCTGAACATTAATGCCGAGTCCTACAACGAGTCGGTGCCGCTGGAGTTTACCCGGGCACTGCTGGCCCAGTTGCGGGCCTATGACAAGGATGTCGCCGCCATCCTGCGGGAGGCGCGTTTTCCGTTCGACCCGCTCACGCAGGACGTGCAGACCATGTTCGTGTCCCGGGAGCAGTACAGCCGGCTCTGCGTGGAGCTGTTCCGGGCCATCGGTGACGAATCCGGCGGCGTCATGCCCGATGTGCGCACCCCGCCGGGTACCATGCGCCTCATCGCCCTGAGCATGATCAACAGCGCGAACCTCGCCGCCGCCCTCAAGCGCGCTATCGAGTTCAACGCGGTGTGCAGGGTGCGGCAGGGCGCCCCGGTCGTCAAC
>JAOUDU010000244.1 GCA_029859085.1 Gammaproteobacteria bacterium
TTGAGGAGATCGACTGGAGTACCGGGCAGATTGTCCAGGCACTGCAGAAACTCGGCCTTTATGACAATACGCTCATTCTGTTTACCAGCGATAACGGTGCCTGGTGGGAAGGCAGCAACGGCACATTTCGGGGCGCCAAGGGCAGCACCTGGGAGGCGGGCTACCGGGTCGGCCTTATTGCCTCCCTGCCGGGCAGGATTCGATCCGGCATGACAAGCGATGTCCTGAGCGCCAATATCGACCTGCTGCCGACAATTGCGGACCTCACAGGCAGCCGGGTATCTGGTGATCCGGAAATTGATGGCCGCAGCTTGCTGCCGTTATTGACCTCAGAATCAGCCGTCCAATCGCCCCATGACTATTTTTACTATTTCAATAACGAGGAATTGGCAGGCATCCGGGACAGTCGCTGGAAACTCGTCACTCGAGCATATTACCGGGGCCACCTGGGGGCGATGGACAAGTTTGACCAGCTGCCTGAGTTCAGCTCACCCTATTGGTTACTGTTCGACCTGAGCACTGATCAGCCGGAACATTACTCGATGGCGCGGGAACACCCGGATGTGGTGCGCCGACTTGCCAGGGAAATGGCCAGGGCGGAAAAACTGTTTCGCGCCACTGCCGTGCACGAGCGGCAGCGGACTTATCCGCCGTAGGTAATCACGCCAGTGCCGGTTTGCGCCGATCGAGCACCGCGTGTTCCACCGACAGTTGGCAAACATTTTCCGGGGGCAGCCGTTCCGCCTCGATCACAAACTCCGTGTCTGCGTAAGTGAGACAGGGGGTGTCCTCAATGGGTAGCCCGCCCTGGAACACGCTGATGCCGCGTTTACATGGACTGCCAGCCGTATTTTGGCGGTAAGAACCTGCTATCGCCCTTGATTTCGCTGCCACCACCAGGCGGACTTGTGCCGCCCGCGGTCCACCAGCCTGTCGTCCAGCCACAGGGCAAAGCGGCGCAGGGACGTCCCCGCCAGTTTCCGCCACCAGCGGTGGTACCACTTGCTGTAGTCGCGATTGAAGGGACAGACGCGAATACAAATCGAGCAATCCGTATTCTGGTTGGCCCAGAACCTGAAACACTTCTCGGCATCCACGGTCCACTTGGCAACCCCGATCAGGTTGGAGCGGTTGTAGACTTCGGTGGACGGTGGCGTAAACGGTATCGCTTTGGGCGGGCAACCGGTGGCGCAGCGGTCGCAGATATCACAGAATTCCTTTACCCCGAATTTTTTCGGCTGGCTGTGGACCAGGGGTATATCGGTAAATATCCTGCCCAGGCGCAACCGCGGGCCGTACTCCTCGGTGATGAGCAGGCTGTGCCGCCCCACCTCCCCGAAACCCGCCTGCACCGCCAGCGGGATGCCCAGGGAAGAGTCGTTCATGGTGGCGTAGGCGCGGTAGCCGAGATTGCGAATGTACTGGGCGAGGGTGAGCAGGGTCAGGCTGTCATAGGAATAGCCCAGCCCCGTGGCGCTGCCTGACAGGGCCGACGGCACGGTTTTGGTGAGATCGACATCCATCGACTCACCCACCACGATCACGTGGGGCAGGTCAGTGGGAATGTCCAGCGGCTTGCTTGCCATCGCCCGCTCGTCAAAGATACCGCTGTACATCCAGCGCTCATCGTAGGCACAGACGCCAAACAGGTCGGCGCCGCAGAGCTTTGCCACCTTCCTGATATCGGCGCTCGCCTGCTCCGGGCTGTCGAACACATAGGGCTCGGGCCAGCCCTCCTCGTGGGACGTGAAGTGGTCAAAGAAGCCCTCCTTGCGACCCGTCTGCTGGCGATTGATATCCCGCAGGACATTAGTCACATGCCAGGCGGCATTGCGCAGCGCGTAGTCGCGCTGGCTGAATCCGTCGGTGCGGCGGGAGCGGGCATTTGGCATGAAATAGCCGCGAAAGAAGGCTTCGGCCTTGTCGGACATCACCTCGGGATCCCACTGGGAGCGGCAGTAGATGTCGTTGCGCTGGTCGAACGGCTCGAAATTTTCCAGCACCTCGAAGCCGGTCAGCTCATCGATCGGTTTGCGGTGGGGGTTTGCCTGCGCCATGTCACGTCTTGCCCTGCCAGCTGGAACCCGCAGTATTCGCCAAGCCCGCGCAGATCACAAGCCACCCTTGAGTCAGGCCGGGACAGGGCATAGGATGAGGGTCGTATGCACCAATACCCGCGCAAGCGATGGCTCCAACGCAAACCCGTCGAGGGAGACAGACAGTGAACAAGCACGTGGCGGCATTCGACCAGTGGATAAGAACCCGGTTTGTGGACATGAACACCGAGCTGGAGACGCTGTACTTCGCACTCGAGGACAGGGCCGCGGTAGAGTCGACGGGTGACGCCCTGAAAACGCGGCTGGTCGCCGAGGGCCGCGACTATATTATTGAGCTGCTGGCAGAGGGCAATACGGACGAGGGCTTTGACCAGGCCTTCGACCTGCTGGGCAACGTGGGTCTGTACATGGCGGCCTGTCGCCGCCACGACATTACCGAACCCTCCCGGGAGAAATCGTCACCCCTGCTCGAAGCCTCTGCCCTCGCCCTGCACCTGGGCGCCTCACTGGGGGTAACCCCGCGCTTTGCCACCAGTCACCTGACGACTCACAACTCGGCCGTCGACGGCCGCTACAAGAGCTTCACCTCGCTGCAGGACGAGTACCTGTTTATCGAGTACAACACCCGCGGCGTGTTCGCCTACAAACGGGCGGCCGACGCACTGGTGCGAATCCTGCCCCTGGGTATCTCCCACCCCACCAGCTACCACCTGCTGATGGATGCAAAGCTGGCCCTGCAGGATGTCATCAAGATCAACGCCGCCCTGTTCGACAAGCTGGATACGGACCGGTTCTTCTACTGCGTGCGCCCCTATTACAAACCCTACCGGGTGGGCCAGCATGAATACCGCGGCGCCAACGCGGGAGACTTCGCCGGCATCAACGAAATCGACATGCTGCTGGGATTGTGCAGCGCCAACAACGCCTCTTACTCCCAGTTGCTGGTAGACAAGCTGCTGTACATGATGCCCTATGACCAGGCCAGGCTGCGGGATGTGATGCGGCGCGAAAGCCTGCTGAACCTTTTCCTGGAAGCGTGCGAGCACAAGACCGACCAGGAATGGTACCAGCGCAACCTGAAGCTATTCCTGGAAGTGTGCGCGGCCCATGGCGAAACCGCCGCCCAGCACCACGACCAGCTGGTGGGCAAGTTTATCCAGCAGCCCTCGGCGGACCTCCCGGAGTCGCGGCTGCAAAACATTACCGCCAGCGGCCCGCCCCTGCCGGTGCTGATCAACTCGCTGGAAAAGCTGCGGGACCTGCGCCTGGCCGCGCCGCGGGATGACATCCCCAGCCGCCACGCCGATTTTGCCCGCCTGCGCGCCACACTGAGAGCGAACTGAGCGGATGGTCGCCGATCTGTTCGTACCGTCCGAGGGCATTTACCTGCTCAACCATTCCGTCGGCAGGCCACCGCGCACTGCCGCGGAGGCCGCTCGGACAGGCTTTTTTACGCCCTGGGAGCAGGGTGACAGTACTGTATGGCCCGCCTGGTTCGAGGAAATTGATCGCTTCCGCACTACCCTGGCGGGCTTGCTCAACGGCCGGATGGCTGATTTCTGCCCGCAGACCAACCTCTCCGGCGGCCTGACCAAGTTGATCCACGCCCTGCCCCGGCATCCGGGCAAAACCACCATCGTCTTCCACGAGCAGGACTTTCCCTCTATGGGGTTCGTCCTGCGCGCGGCCGGCCGGCTGGGCTGGACCAGTCACATGATTCCCGCCGCCGTCGACCCCCTGGATCTGGACAGCTGGCGCACCCATCTCACAGCAGACGTCGGCGTCGTACTGGTGACCCACGTTCACTCCAACACAAGCGCCCGGTTACCGGTGGCGGAAATCACCCGGCTGGCCCGGGAACGCGACGTGGTATCGATCGTGGATGTCGCCCAGTCGGTCGGCGTGGTGCCAATCGACCTGGAACGGTGGCAGGCCGACTTTGTGCTGGGATCCTGCGTCAAATGGCTGTGCGGGGGGCCGGGAGCGGGATTCCTCTGGGGCCGCCCGGACCAGGTCGATCGCTGCGAGCCGCTGGACCTGGGCTGGTTCTCCCATGCCGACCCCTTCGAGTTTGATATCAACAATTTTCGCTACGCCCAGGGGATTCTGCGCTTCTGGGGCGGCACTCCCTCGGTCCTGCCCTATGTCGTCGCCGCCAACAGCATCGAGGTCCTGCGGGGTATCGGCATCGACACGATCCGCCAACACAACCTGGCGCTCAACCAGCGCATCATCGACCGGCTGGCAGCGCAGCACCTGGTAACACCGCCGCGGCCGGAACAGCGCGGCGGCACACTGGTGCTGGGCTTCGGCAAGCGCCAGGCAGAGGTGGAACGGCGCCTGCACGCCGCGAAGGTACACTTTGACGCGCGCCCGACGGGATTGCGGATGTCACCGCATATCTACAATACCGCCGCCGAGATCGACCGGGTTATCGACTGCCTGACAGGTTGAATTCCGCGCGGGGGATTTGTGCATTTTCAGGACGGCGACGGGCTGCCGGTCGCGCGGCGCCGCGGCCGGGCGCTACAGGACCTCAGCGCCGGCGCACTGCCTGCAGAGCATGCATCACCCCACGCAGCTCCGCCAGGCCCTTGAGGCGCCCGCCGTAGGAGTATCCGGGGTTCACTCCCGCCTGCCCTATTTCATCGCCCAGCAGATGGCCGTGATCCGGACGCATGGCAATGCGATCAGTGCGGCCCTGGGCTGTCCTGCGTTCCTCCTCGTCCAGCAGCGCGTCGACAAGTCCGACGATATCATTGTCGCCATCGAGATGCTCCGACTCGTAGAAGGAGCCGTCGGGCTCCCGCCTGATATTGCGCAGGTGCACGAAATGAATCTGTGGGCCGAACTCACGCGCGATACCAACAAGGTCGTTATCCGCCCGGGCACCGAAAGAGCCGGCACACAGGGTCAGGCCGTTACTCAGGCTCGGCACTGCGTTCATGATGGCCCGGGCATCATCGGCTGTCGAAACGACACGCGGCAATCCGAACAAGGAGAACGGCGGGTCATCCGGGTGAATGCACATCCTCACCCCCGCCTCCTCGGCCACCGGGATGACGTCTTCCAGGAAAGCCACCAGGTTAGCCCGCATGCCCTCGGTACCCAGCGAAATGAATTCCGCGATTGCCCGCCTGATGCCCTGCCGGTCATAGGAGCCCTCTCCTCCCGGCAAGCCAGCAATGATGTTCCTCTCCAACAGCAGACGTTC
>JAOUDU010000245.1 GCA_029859085.1 Gammaproteobacteria bacterium
TAGCGGATCGGTTTGGACAGTAATTCAGTGATAAAACCGAGGCGGAAAACACCCGCCAGAATACACACAATCCCCGAGACAAGGGCTATCGCGCTGGCGAGCGTAACTGCGCGGGCGGGATCACCGCGGGAAAGGGGCAGGACCACCGCAATGATAACCGCCGCCAGTGCGGAATCAGGCCCGAGCACCATGATGCGACTGGGACCGAACAACGCGTAGGCGAGCAGCGGGAAAATCGTGGCATACAGGCCGTAAATCCCCGGGACCCCGGAGGCTTCAGCGTAAGCGATACCCACCGGTACGAGCATGGTGGTGAGCACCAGCCCTGCGGCGATGTCCGGCGCCAGCCACTCGGCCTTGTACTGCCTCAGTGTCTGCACTCCCGGCGCCCATACTTTATCCTTCCCGCTCATACGTTAGCGAACTTATTATTTACCCTGGCTTTTCTGCTCGTTCTCCAGTCCCTTCGAGGTGATGTCGTGGTAAAGGTCGGTCGCCTTGGCGTAAATGAGCTGTATTTCAGGGTGCCGGTTAACGAGTGGCTGTATGGATCGGTTGTCCTCCAGTACCTGTTCCAGCATCTCCATATCGTACGCCGTCAAAAGTTCGCCGCTGTCGACCCGCTCCTTCATTTCCAGCAGGCGGGGTATACGGAAATCATTGAGGCGCTGGAGTACTGCTTCGATCACACCGGTATCATCTGTTTCCTGGCTCATATCTGACTCCTGAATAGGGTTGAAGTTCGGGGTTTGCTGTCAAAGCGGGACCTTGACCATACGGATGGTGACCTGCCTTCCCTCACTGTCATGCAGTTCATGGAACAGGATCTGTGGCGCCGAGGGACCGGCCTGGTTATGCAGGACATACATCTTGTCAAGGCACATCAATTTGTCTTCCAGCCACAGGTGTGTTTCGGCATTCGACAGCGCATCACCCACGATTGCAAGATTTTCTTCCAGCACATCCTCGGGTGCGCCGAGCTTTGCCAGCTGCTGCTCGATGGATTCCAGGCTGGCCTGCATTTTCGCCCTGTCATCCGCACCGGTGTGCGTGGTAAAACTGCCGCCGCGCTGCATGATATCGAGCTTGCTGCGCAACAGGGCCTTGCGGCTGCCCAGTGACTCGCGCTCTTCCTTGCGTTCTGTCAGGTGCAGCAGGGCCACAGCAAGCAGCCGGTCAAAAGCGCGGCGTTTCAGCAGGAGCCGGGTTTCCGTTTCGTCGGTAGCGACCGCCACCAGCAGGTGCTGCTCGAAACCGACGGTCGTGCGCGGCACGTCCTTCAGCATCTGCCCCTCGACCTCGCCGTAACCGAAGCCGTGCTTTTCGGTTCTGCGCGCAACCAGCAGAGCCGTCACGGGTGCGGAAACCTGAGGGTTCGCCGCGTGAAATTCCATCATCGCCGGATCGCGACTTACAAGCTGCTCCATGCGTTCGGCCGAGTAGAGCAGCGCGGCGAGCCCGGGGTCGGCCGCCAGGCTTGCCTTGTTGACCAGAACCGGCTCGGGCAGGCTGTCTATCATGCCGATAATATAGTCCGCCGC
The DNA here is from genome assembly GCA_029859085.1 of Gammaproteobacteria bacterium. Taxonomy (GTDB): domain Bacteria; phylum Pseudomonadota; class Gammaproteobacteria; order Pseudomonadales; family Halieaceae; genus JARRPM01. The sequence continues at coordinate 1,542 of JAOUDU010000245.1, forward strand.
GTGCATGGCGGGTTTTTTTAATGCCTTCGCATATCCGGACACTATGCGCAGGCGCGGGTCGGTACCGTCTACCGCGCGCTCAATCACCGCCTTGACCAGCTCGGCAGGCAGTTTCGAACGGGCTGCGTCAGACTGGCCAAACACATTGGCAAACAGTTTCAGCACCGAAGTCCCACCTCCAGGCTTGCGTGGGGCAAAAACGTTTTGCGCACCGATCGCGCCTCAGAACGGCTCGGGAATATACTTGAACGGAAAGTCCACGGACTTGTACTTGCCGATCCTGCGTTTGCCGAGTTTCACCTCCTGCTGAGGCAGCTCCTCGTAGGGAATATGGGAGAGCAGGTGGGTGATCAGGTTCAGGCGCAACTTTTTCTTGTCCTCGGACCTGGCGACGAACCAGGGCGCCCACGGCGTGTCGGTCGCCTTGAACATGTCGTCCCTGGCCTGTGTGTAAGCATCCCATTTGCCATAGGACTTGAGGTCCATTGGGGACAATTTCCAGGTCTTGCGGCCATCCTTTTCCCGGCTCTCGAGACGGCGCTGCTGTTCCTCGGGGCTGACTTCCAGCCAGTATTTCAACAGTATGATGCCGGAATCGACCATCGCGCGCTCCACCAGTGGCACCGCATCGAGAAAGGCTTTCGCCTGCTCATCGGTACAGAAGCCCATGACCCGTTCCACACCGGCGCGGTTATACCAGCTGCGGTCAAAAATACTGATCTCCCCCGCCGCCGGGAAATGCTTCACATAGCGCTGCAGGTACATCTGGCTTTTCTCGCGGTCGGTGGGGGCCGGCAGCGCGACGACGCGATAAATCCGAGGACTGACACGCTCGGTTATCGCCTTGATAGTGCCACCCTTGCCGGCGCCGTCGCGTCCCTCAAACACCACGCAGACTTTGAGGCCCTTGTGCACCACCCACTGTTGCAGCTTGACCAACTCGACGTGGAGGCGTTCGAGTTCACGTTCATATTTCCTGCGGCCGAGCTTTGCCGGCGCGGCTGTGACATCCTTGTGTTCTTTACCCTTTTTTTCCCGTTTGACCTCTTTATGCGCCATAGATATCTCCAACAACTTTGCTAATTGATCTGCCCAGCTCACGCGAGGCGCCAATACGAAACGACCGCGAGTCGCCCCAACTACTGCCAGCCGCCACCCAGCGCCCGGTAAAGCTCGACGAAGGCGCGCAACTCCCCGCCCCGGGCTTCCGCCAGCAGGATGCGCTGGTCTAGCAGTTGCTGGTCGGCGTTGAGTATCTCGAGATAGCTGGCCAGGCCGGCTTCATAGCGCAGGCGGGAGAGCGCAGCTGCATCCTGCAGGGCGTCGACCCCTGACTGCAATACTACACGGGAATCGCCGAAAGACCGCAGCGCCACCAGCGCATTGGCAACTTCCCGGTAAGCATTCAGGGCCGACTGATGGTACTGGGCAAAGGCCTGCTCGTAAACGGCCTTGCTGGCTTCATAGTTCCGCGAGATCCGGCCACCCTGGAATACCGGCGCAAACAGGCTCGGGTTAACACTCCAGACCTCGGCGTCGTTGTTCATCAAGTCCGAGAAATCGCCACTGACGCTGCCATACAGCCCGGTCAGCGATATTCGGGGGAAGAACAGGGCTTTTGCGGCCCCCACCTGGGCATTGGCTGCCACCAGTTGCTGCTCCGCCGCCTGCACGTCGGGCCGCCGCTCGAGGAGGGACGCCGGCAGGCCCAGGGGAACGGAGGCTGGCATATGCCTTGCCGACAGGGTATCGCCGCGCTCGATCGGGCCCGGCGGCCTTCCGAGCAGCAGCGACAGCGCATTTTCGGTAACCGCGATCTGGCGCTCGAGCTGGGGTATCAGGTTACTGGTGCGCGCCAGGTTTGCGACCGCGGTATCCAGTTCCAGCCGATTGGAAAGGCCGCCCTCGAGGCGGTTCCGGTAGAAGCGCACGGTTTCCTCGTTGCTCACCACGGTCTGCCGGGCTATTTCAAGTTCCAGGTCCAGCTGGCGCATGAGCAGGTAATTCGAGGCCACGTCGCCGACCAGTGAGACGAGCACGGCCCGCTGGCCCTGTTCGGTCGCAAGATACTGCGCGAAGGCGGCTTCGCTTTCCCGCCGGATACGCCCGAACAGGTCGAGCTCCCAGGAGACCTGGATACCGGCATTCCAGTTTTCATAGCTGCTGTCCGAGGCACTGCCCTGGGGCAGGTCCGCCAAACGGGAATCCTGCTGGGACGAGTAGCCGCCGGTTGCGCCGACCTCCGGGTACATAAACGACTGCGCTATGCCGTAGCGTGCGCGCGCCTCGGTTACCCGTGCGGTGGCGGTGCGCAGGTCGAGGTTGTTGGCGATCGCGACCCGTATCAACTCCTCCAGTACTGGATCCTGGGCGACCGTGGACCAGTTGGCATCGGCGATGGACTCGGCTTGCTGCTGGCCCTCGACACCCCGGAAGGTGGCGGGCTCAGGCACCTCCGGGCGCCGGTAATCCGGACCGAGCATGCAGCCGCCCAGGACAAGCGGCCAGATGGCCGCGATGGCCGTCCTGCTGGCAAATCGGAACGCGGATTTGATGTCAGTGGCCATCACTCGTCCCCGGCGCCGGGTCCGGCTTGGGCCCGGGTGACTGCGCGGCCCCGCCCCTCGCCTCCACCAGTTTCTCGATCGCCACGAACAGTACCGGCACGAGGCATACCCCGATCACCGTGGCAAAAAGCATGCCGGAAAATACCGTCATACCCATCACCTTGCGGGCCTCGGCACCGGCGCCGCTGGCGGTCAACAGGGGCAACACACCCAGGATAAACGCGAAGGAGGTCATCAGGATCGGGCGAAACCGCAGCCTCGCCGCCTCGAGCACCGCCTGGACGACCTCCTTGCCCTGCTCCTTCTGCATGCGGGCGAACTCGACGATCAGGATCGCGTTCTTCGCCGCGAGCCCGATCAGCATGATCAGGCCGATCTGGGCGAACACGTTGTTCACATAGCTGGGGGAGAACAGACCCATCAGCCAGAGGCCAAAAAACGCGCCGAAGGCGGCGAATGGCGTGCCCAGCAACACGCTGAACGGCAGGCTCCAGCTCTCGTACTGGGCGGCCAGAATCAGGAACACCAGCAAAATAGCCAGGGCGAAGAAAGGCATCGGGTTAGGTGATGCCTCTTCCTGGTAGGACATGTCGGCCCACTGGTAGCCCATATCGGCCGGCAGCGTGGCCGCCGCCACCTCCTTCAGCGCTGCCAGCGCCTGGGCCGAACTGTAACCCGGGGCCGGCGCGCCGGCGATCTCCGCGGACCGGAAGAGGTTGAAACGCGTGGTGAACTCCGGCCCGCTGGTAGGCTCGGTCGAGACCAGCGTATTGAGCGGCACCATCTCCCCGGAGTTGCTGCGCACGAAGAACAGGCCGAGCTGGCTCGGGTTCTGGCGGAACTCCGGCTCGGCCTGCACATAGACTTTATAGACGCGACCGAAGCGGTTGAAGTCGTTGACGTAGGCACTGCCGAGCAGCGCGCCCAGGGTGGTATTCACATCACCGAGGGCCACACCGGTCTTGAGTACCTTGCTGCGGTCGATGTCCGCGAATATCTGCGGCACGCTGGAACGGTATACCGTCGAAATTCGCCCAATCTCAGGGCGTTCCTTCGCGGCGGCAATGAAGTTCTGTGCCTGTGCGGCGAGGTATTCCGGAGTACCGCCGGACTTATCCTGTAACTGCATCGTGAAACCGGAGCCGGT
>JAOUDU010000246.1 GCA_029859085.1 Gammaproteobacteria bacterium
CGTGCAGGTCGCGGCTGAGCAGGTACTGGCCGCGATCATTCTCCGCGATCAGTTTTTTCTGCAGGAATACGTCCCGCAGCTGTCCCCAGCTGTCGCTGTCCAGCCCCCGGATAACATCGTGCTTGCGGTTGAGCAGCTCGATCTCACCTACCGCCTGGCCGGTCTCCTGGCGCTGCCAGAACAGGTGCAGCACGTCCAGCGCCTTCAGTACCAGGGGTCGGCTGGCCTGCTCTTCGTCCTGGTAGGCGGACATGCTGTGTACCAGGATGCCTCCCATCAGGACGATATTCCATGACAGGTAGATCCACAGCAGGAACAGCGGAACCGCGGCGAAAGCGCCGTAAATAAAGGTATAGCTGGAGCCTACGACCAGGTCGGTAAAAACAGACCTGGCGAAGTGAAATGCCAGCGCGGCGACGAAGCCACCCAGCAGGCAGTGCTTGAACGGGACCCGGCAGTTGGGCACGGCGACGTACACCAGGCTGAAGCCCGCGGTGCTCAGCAGCAGCGGTGTTATCTTGAGCATGAACACCTTCACGCCGATGACGTCGTAATCCTCCAGGGCGTGGGCGAAGGAGGAGAGGTAAGTGCTGAGCGCCAGGGCCAGGCCGATCATAATGGGCGCCAGGCTCAGTACCGCCCAGTACAGCAGGAAACTCGACACCGCGCTGCGATTTTCGCTGGCGCGCCAGATCTGGTTGAAAGCCTTTTCGATATTGCGCAGCATCAGCACGGCTGTAACCACCAGGAAAACGATGCCGGGGCCGGTCAGGTTCTTTGCCTGCTGGGAAAAATCGTCGAGGTAGGTGCGGATTTCCGAGTTGGTGTCCGGCATCAGGTGCTCGAACATGAAGGCCTGCATTTTGACTTCCAGGCCCTGGAAGGCCGGCACAGCCGAGGCCATGGTGTACACCACCGTCAGCAGCGGCACCAGCGCGAACAAACTCATATAGGTCAGCGCCGCCGCGTTTTCGGAGCAGCGGTCCGCGTCAAAGCGGGAAAACACATACTTCGTGCGTCGCCACAGCTCGGGTAAAGAAACGGCATGCAAATTCATGGCGGGCATTATGGCATGAACGCGCATAGCTCTGCACCGGCCGCTGTTGCCGCAGGCCATGACCCGTGGCAGCGGGCGTTCCGGTGCCGGTAGAGGGGGTGTAGGAGCCCCGGCTTTGGTATACTCCAGCGCTTGTTTTTGCCATCGCAGGAATCCCCTAATGAGCGATTACACCATCTACCATAATCCGCGCTGCTCGAAATCGCGTAATACCCTTGCATTGCTCGAGTCGAACGGGATCGAGCCGGAAATAGTGCTCTACCTGGAGACACCGCTTGACGCCAGGCAGATCAAGGGTCTGCTGGGCAAGCTGGGAATGAGCGCCGCCGGGCTGGTGCGACGCGGCGAGGACGACTACAAGGCGAGCGGCCTGGGGCGCGACTCCGGTGAGGCCGAGATCATTGCGGCGATGGCCGCCTGCCCGAAGCTGATCGAGCGACCCATTGTCGTCAGGGGCGACCGGGCGGTACTCGGCCGCCCGCCTGAGAACGTGCTGGAGCTGATCGGCTGATGGTCGAACCCTATATCCTGGTGTTGTACTACTCGCGCCATGGCGCCACGGCGGCGATGGCCCGGCAGGTCGCCCGCGGCGTGGAGCGGGTGGCCGGAATGGCGGCGAGACTGCGCACCGTGCCCCCGGTATCGGCGGATTGCGAACAGAGCGCGGACGATATTCCCGCCGACGGGCCGTTGTACTGTGAACTGGACGACCTGCGGGAGTGCTCCGGACTGGTGATGGGAAGTCCCACCCGCTTCGGCAACATGGCGGCGCCCCTGAAGTATTTCCTCGACAGCAGTTCATCGCTGTGGCTCAGCGGTGCGCTGATCGACAAGCCCGCGGCCGTGTTCACCTCCACCTCCAGCCTGCACGGCGGCCAGGAATCCACGCTTCTGAGCATGCTGCTGCCGCTGTTGCATCACGGTATGGTGGTAGCGGGGCTGCCCTACAGTGAGGCCGGCCTGATGGCCACCGCGTCCGGCGGTACCCCCTATGGCGCCTCCCACTGGGCGGGGCCTGATAACAGCCGGGCGCTGGATGATGGCGAGGCGGCACTGTGCCGCGCCCTGGGGTCGCGCATCGCGCGCCTGGCGGCGGGGAAAGCCGGGTGAAACGGGGGCGGGCGAGTTCGGCCGCGCTCCTGCTGGCCTGGGTTGGCTGGAGCGTTCTGGTGGCGCAGCAGTTGGCGGATGCGTGGCTGCACCGGGCCCCGCTGGTTGTATGGCTGGCCTATGTAGTGCCCCTGCTGATATTCCTGCCAGGTATGCTGCGGGACCGGCTGCGCAGCTATATCTGGCTGTGCTTTGTCTGCCTGCTGTATTTCATGCGGCTGGTAGTGAGCCTGTTTGCCGAGCCTGGCGGTGCACTTGCCATCGTCGGTACCACCGCCGTGGTGACATTGTTCATCGCGGCGATGATGTATGTGCGCTGGCGGGCGCGGGAACTGAAGGCCGCCGCAGAAACCCCAACAGTAACTGGAGATTGACACATGGCTAAACCGTCGCGGCTGGGCAGATTCTTTTCGGCCATCTGGAATGGCATCACCCGGATCCGGCTGGCATTGTCCAATATCCTGTTCCTGCTGGTGATGGCGCTGCTGCTGATGTTGTTCGTCGGTGGAGAGCGCGAGGCACACCCTGAGAAAGCCGCGCTGTTGCTCAATCTCGCGGGTACGGTGGTGGACGAGAAGTCCCAGGTCGAACCGCTGCAGGCCCTGCTTGGTGAGCCCTCCCCCGAAAACCACGAGGTACTGCTGCGGGATGTCATTGACGCCATCGAGTTCGCCCGGGACGACCCGGCGGTCAACTCCCTGGTGATGGAGCTGGACGAGCTGGGGTATGTGGGGATCAGCAAGACCCAGGAAATCGGCACGGCCCTCGAATCCTTCAAGGCCACTGGCAAGCCGGTGGTGGCGGTGGGGGACTTCTTTACCCAGGACCAGTTCCTGCTGGCGAGTTTCGCCGACGATATCATCGTCAATCCACTTGGCGGCGTCGGCCTGGAGGGTTTCAGCAGTTACCGCAACTATTTCCGCGAGACCCTCGAAAAATTATCGGTGAGCATGCATGTGTTCCACGCCGGCGAATTCAAGTCGATCGCGGAACCCTTCCTGCGCGACGATATGTCTCCCGGTGAAAGATTGATCACAGGGCGCTGGCTCGAGGTGTTGTGGGGCCAGTATGCGGCGACGGTTGAAGCCCAGCGTGAGCTGCCACCGGGCACGGTGAATACCTATGTCAATAATTTTGCCCGGCTGCTGGCGGAGCAGGGCGGCGATACCGCCGCGCTGGCCCTGAAGGAGGGCCTGGTGGACAAGGTGCTGGACCGCGCCCAGGCGAATGACTACCTGGTGGACCTGGTCGGGGCCAGCAATGATGACGGCCTGTACGAGGCGGTCCTGTTTGAGCCCTATGTGCGGCGCATGCGCCCGAGCCAATTTATTCCCGTGGAGGGCGACCGGGTGGCGGTGATCACCGCCGAGGGCAATATCGTACCCGGGGACCAGCCCCCGGGCACGATCGGCGGGGATTCCCTGGCGGATCTCATCAGTACCACAGCGGAAACGGACGGCGTGCGCGCCATTGTGCTGCGCGTGAACAGCGGCGGGGGCAGTGTTTTCGCCTCGGAGGTAATCCGCCAGGAGTTGCTGCGGACCAGGGCCATGGGCATTCCCGTGGTGATTTCGATGGGTGCGGTGGCCGCCTCGGGAGGCTACTACATCGCGGCCCAGGCGGATGAGATCTGGGCGACACCGGGCACCATCACCGGCAGTATCGGGGTGTTTGCGGCCATCCCCACTTTCGAGCAGTTGCTGGAACGGGCGGGGGTCCACACGGACGGCGTGGGGACCACCGAGCTGGCGGGATCCCTGCGCCTCGACCGGCCGATGAATCCCCAGGTGGCCGAGGCGATTCGCAGTGGGGTCGATTTCAGCTATAAAAATTTCGTCCAGCTGGTGGCGGAGGGCCGGCACCTCTCCCCGGCGCAGGTGGAGCAGGTGGCCGAGGGCCGGGTATGGAGCGCTCCGGATGCTCTGGAACACGGCCTGCTCGACGGCCTGGGCTCCCTGTCCGATGCGATTCATGCAGCGGCGGTCCGGGCGGGGCTGAAGGCCTACGAAGTGGAATATGTGGGGCTGCCATTGTCGCCCAGGGACATGTTCCTGCAGCAGCTGGCTGACCGGGTGGGCAGCCTGCGGATCTGGGCGCCCTCTGCTCTGTCGGCATCCCTGACAACCCTGCTGGCACCGGTGGCGGATGCCGCCAGGGAGCTCGCCAGCCTGAAGGACCCGCGCAACATCTATGTGCGCTGTATTCCCTGCGGGGCTATTCGCCAGTAGCGAGGAGTTTGTCTGCGGTCGCGACGTCAGTGTTGTTCGTGCCCGACCACCAGTGATGCAGGTCGTCCAGCATCATGTAGAGGCAGGGTACCAGCACTAAGGTAATGACCGTGGCGAAGACAATCCCGAAGGCCAGGGAAATCGCCATCGGCACCATCGCCTGTGCCTGGGCGCTGCGCTCCAGCAGCATCGGCGCCAGCCCCATGAACGTGGTCACCGAGGTCAGCATGATGGCCCGAAAGCGCCTGCTGGTGGCCTCCGACACCGCCGTGAAGTGATCCGCCCCCTCGCGCAGCGCCCGGTTGATGTGGTCCACCAGCAGCAGGCTGTCGTTCACCACCACGCCGCTCAGGGCGATCACACCGATCACTGACATCATGCTGAAAGCGTGCCCGGTGATCCAGTGGCCGACGATAGCGCCGATAATGCCGAACGGGATGGCGCTCATGATAATTACCGGCTGCAGGTAGGATTTGGTCGGAACAGCCAGCAGTATGTAGATACCGAAGATGGCCAGCGCAAACCCGATCCCCAGGCTGACAGCGAGCTTGCGCTCCTCGTCGGCCATGCCCGATACGCCGTAGCTGAGCCCCGGGTATTTTTGCAGCAGGCCCGGGAGCACGTCGCGCTCGACCTCCTCGACGATCCTGGCCGGCTCGACCAGTTCCTTGTCCGCCTCGGCGGTCACTTCCGACGCCCGCTGGAAGTTGATATGGGTGGCCTTGAGCAGCCCCTGGGTGACGTCAAGGTGCGCTACCGTGTCGAAGGGCACTTCGTCGCCGGTGGGCGTGCGGATGAACATATCGCCCAGGCTGCTGGTCAAC
>JAOUDU010000247.1 GCA_029859085.1 Gammaproteobacteria bacterium
TTTATTGCCCCGCACGACCACCCGGTCCTCCAGGTGATAGCGCAAGCCCCGCGAGAGGACGGACTGCTCCACGTCGCGCCCCAATCTCACCAGGTCGTCCTTGTCACAACTGTGGTTCACCCGGATCACGTCCTGCTCGATGATAGGACCCTCATCCAGGTCTTCCGTGACGTAGTGGCAGGTGGCCCCGATCAGCTTGACCCCGCGCTCGTAGGCCCGCAGGTAGGGGTTCGCACCGATAAAAGACGGCAGGAAACTGTGGTGGATATTGATCAGCCTGCCGGCGTAGGTCCTGCACAGTTGTGGCGGAATAATCTGCATATAGCGCGCCAGGACAATCGTGTCGGCCTGGTGCCGGTCAATAATTTCCGAGGTCCGCGCAAAAGCCTCGCTCTTGTCATCCTTGGGTACCGGCACATGGTGGAAGGGAATGCCGTGCCACTCCACCATGCTGCGCAGGTTCTCGTGATTGGAGATGACGCAGGGAATCTTGCATGCCAGGTCGCCACTTTTGAAGCGGTGCAGGATATCGGCCAGGCAATGGGACGCGTGGCTGGCAAGTATCACCACTCGCTGCAGCTCATTGTTGTCACGCAGAGTCCAGCTCATCTCATGTTCCCGGGCCAGCGGTGCAAATTCCTCGCGAAACTGGTCGAGGCTGACGGTCATGGATTTGGCACTGATCACGTTGCGCATGAAGAACCAGCCCTGTTCGGTATCGGTATGGTGGTTGGACTCGGCGAGCGAGCCGCCTCGCTCCGCCACAAAACACGATACGGCGGCGACGATACCGATCCTGTCCGGGCAGGAAATCACAAGGGTATAGCTGTCATTTTTTTTCGAGGGGTTATTCATGGATCTGTATCCTGTGTGGAATTAGGTAAGTTAGGGCCTTGCTGGACTGCTGAAAACACGCCCGGGAAAGGGGGATACTCCAGGGTGGGAATTCCTGAATTTGCGTTCAATTATTAATCCGCGTATATACTGCCAGCATGAACGAGAATTTCCAAGTTCGACGTAGCGCGAACAACGACCCGGCAGGCGGATTTCATGGGCACAAAGAAACCCGGCATCAGCAGTACTATCCAGGCGGAACGCCGTCGCCTGATGATCGATGCGACCATGACCGCCATCTCGGAACACGGCCTGCCCAAACTCACCCTTGCCAAAATCGCCGATATCGCCGGCCTGAGTGCGGGCTCGGTGAATTTCCACTTCGCGAGCAAGGAAGCGCTGCTGCTGGCCACGCTCACGGACCTCGCCGGCGAATTCGAGCGCACAATTCTACATGCCATTGACGCCGCGGGCCGGGAGCCGGGCCAGAAATTGCTCGCCATGTTCGAGGCCTCCCTCGACCCCAGGATAACCGAGCCGCGCAAGACCGCGGTCTGGTTCGCGTTCACCTCCGAGGCACGGTCCCGGGCGGATTACCAGCGCATCTGCGGTACCCAGGACGAGAAGATATTTGCGATCACCCTGCAGCTGTGCGATGAGATCATTCACCAGGGCAACAAGCAGGGCCAGATGAACCCGCACGCAATGGCCAACGCGGTGCAGGGGCTCATCGACGAGATCTGGCAGGACATCCTCTATGCCGGCGACAGCTACAACCGGGCTGATGCCCGCTTCCTCTACCTTTCGTTCCTTGCCAGCGTGTTTCCCTGGGCTTTCGACATGCCGGGCAGCCAGGAACAGGCCGCCCGCCTGGCGATCGCCGATAACTCCCTGCGGGTGGTGACGGCGGATAAAAAATACCTCTCCCCCTTGGCCGGCCTGTTCGATGCCTACCGCCAGTTCTACCGGCGGGAACCGGATCCCGCCCTTGCGCGCAGGTTCCTGGGGGAAAACCTGAAGCAGCAGCGCTCCGTCATCCTGCTGGCGATGGACAATGCCGAAACGGCACTCGGCTTCACCCAACTCTACCCCAGCTGGTGCTCAGTCACTGCCAGCCCCATCTGGATACTGTACGACCTCTTCGTAGACCCCTGCGTACGCCAGCGCGGCGTGGGCCAGGCCCTGCTGCAGGAAGCCGGGAAAATGGCCCGCAAATCCGGGGCCAGTCGTATCGACCTGGAAACCGCCACCGACAATTACAACGCCCAGGCCCTGTACGAGTCCCTCGGGTATGAGCGGGAGACCGAGTTTTACAAGTACTCCCTGGCCCTCAACCAGGCAGGGCACTAGGCGATCTTTTTCCTCGAGCGAAGGTCGGCATCGGCCAGCACCAGGGCCTTGCGCAGTGCCAGCACCATGTCATCGATCTGATTCTTCGTGATGATCAGCGGCGGCGACATGATGCAGACATTGATCAGCGGTCGCACCAACAGGCCAAACTGGTGGCAATAGCTGTCCACCAGTTCCCCGATCGCATAGTCCTGCGCCAGCAGTTTCTCGCCATTCACACCGTTTTCCAGTCGCATCTCCACCGCCGCCATCAGGCCGGTACCGCGAACGTCCGCAACCAGCGGAATGTCCAGCAGGGTGCGCAACTGCTGCTGGAAGTAGGGTGCCACCTCGCGTACATGTGCCAGCAGGCCCTCGCGCTCGATAATGTCCCAGCTGGCCAGCGCGGCGGCGCAGGATACCGGATTGGCCGACCAGGTATAGCCATTGCTGTAAATATTGCCCCCGGAGGCTGCGCCGGAAATCTCCTCGATGAAGCGGTCCGAGACCGCAAAGCCTCCCAGCGGGACGTACCCGGAGGTCAACCCCTTGGCGAAGGTAATGATATCCGGCACCACACCGAACACTTTTTCCGAGGCGAACCAGTGGCCGAGGCGGCCAAATGCGGTAACCACCTCGTCGGCGATATAAACGATGTCATATTTTTTAACCACTTCCCAGCAGCGGCGGTTGTAGTTGGCCGGGGGTACGATCACTCCGCCTGAACCCAGCACCGGTTCGGCGATAAAACACATCACGTTTTCGGGGCCGAGCTCGAGGATCCTGTCCTCCAGTTCCTGCACCAGGAAGTCGCAGAAGGCCTCCTCGCTGAGCTCCTGGTGATGGTAGCTGTGGCAGGGAACGCTGAGGAAATGGACCTGCTCCTGCAGGGTATCCATCGCCGTCTTGTCGCGCTCCTTGCCCGTGACCGATGCGGACAGGAAAGTGCTGCCGTGGTAGGCGTGGTAGCGGGAGAGGATGTGCTTGCGCTGGCGCTGGCCCTTGATGTTATTGGCCAGCTGGCACAGGCGCAGTGCGGAGTCGACCGCGGTGGAGCCCCCTGTGGTAAAGAAGACGCGATTTAGGTCGCCGGGCGTTTCGCCGGCAATCCGTCGCGCCAGTTCAACCTCCCGTGGGTTGATGGTGGAAAACGCGGTGGAGTAGCCCAGCTGCATGATCTGCTCGGCAACCGCGTCGGCGATTTCGCGCCGGCCATAACCGGTTTGCATACACCACATGCCCGCGGGCCCGTCGATCAGGCGCCGACCCTGGTCATCGGTAATATAGATGCCTTCGCCGCTGACGATAACAGGGGTGGAATCATCCCCCCCCAGCCCGGGAAGGTCGGCCCATGGGTGCAGTGAATGGCGATTGAAATGATGCCGACAAGCCGACACAAAGACCTCTTACAGGGATTTCGACAATGTCGCCAGGTACCAGGCCATAAAGGCCTGCAGTTCGTTCTCGAAAACGGGGTGGTAGGGCCCGGGTTCAAAGAACCGGGAATTCACCCCGTGGCTGTTGCGGGTGATGATGTACTCGTCCTCCAGGGTTGTGTGGTGCCACAGCCAGGTCAATTTCTCCCGGTCGTAATCCACACCCTCGACGGCATCACCGCGCACGAACCAGACCACCTCCATATCGGTGCTGCCCACGTCGCGGGGAATAAAGCGATAGAGCACGCAGTGGTCGGGATAATTGAGCATGAAGGTCAGGGGGCCGATCTGGAAATCCCCGACCCCGCCGTCGTAGTCCTGAATCTGCCCCATCAGCGGAGCAACCGGCTGCCCGTCCTTGCTGCCGGTGAGAAAGCCGTCATACAGCCCGTAGCGGCTGGTGTAGACACAGCAGCCGAAACCCTCGGCATCAGCGTAGGTCCGCTCATAGCGCGCACCCATGCCCGCCACGCCGGTGACCACTTCCGTCCGCTCCAGCATGGCCCTGTCCGCGACCTCGTGGTCCGCCTCCTTCAGGGTATGCATACGGGAGTAGGAGCGATGCGACGTTGCGCAGTGGTAACACTCCAGGTAATTCTCCAGCACCAGCTTCCAATTGGCGGCGATCCTGTAGGTCTGTTTGTGGGCGACTTTCGCATGGGGCAGGTCGTAGGCGCCCAGCTGTCGGTCCAGGTTCTGCAGGGGCGCCAGCAGATCCTGCGCGTCGGTATCGCAATTGATGAAGATCAGGCCCATGTAGACGACAACGCGCGCCTGCCTGAGTCCGTGTGCAGTAGCGTCAAAACCCTCGAGCATGTGCATTTCCCGGGCGGCCTTGAGGCTGCCATCGGTGCGGTAGACCCAGCCGTGGTAGGGGCAGACAAAAGTCTTCCTGTTGCCCGATGCGCCTTCGCAGACACGGGCACCGCGGTGGCGGCAGATATTCATCAGGGCACGAATCTCGCCATCGTCGTCCCGCACGATGATCAGGGAGTCCTCTCCGATTTCCAGCGTCAGGTAATCGCCGGGGTTGGCAACCTCCGACACATGACCCGCATAGATCCAGCTGCGGAATACCAGTTCGGTCAATTCCGTTTCATACACCAGCGGGGAGCGGTAAAAGTAGGCATCGACTGCATGGCCCGGCCGCGCGAGCTCCGCGCGCAGTTTCGCCGCCATCCTGGAACGGGAATCATCGACGCTGCTTGCGATCATGTTCATGGAATCACCCCTAAACCGGTAGCCTTGGTGTAGCCCGGGCAGGAGTATAGCAAATATCTATATGGCCATACAATATTTTGTATGTTCATTTAATTATCTGAGTGGTAACTCAAATTACTGATTGGCTATATAGCCCGCAGGTACCACTCGTAGTCCAGGTTGGAGATACGGGCGTGGAAAGCCTCGCATTCGGCCCAGCGCATACTGCTGAAAGCGCTGCAGTAGGCTTCCCCGAGATAAGCCGGCATGACCTCGGACTGCTCAAATGCCGCCAGTGCCTGCTCCCAGCGGCGGGGTAAGGTGATATCACCACCAGCCAGCGCTGTACCCTCGGCGATCATCGGGCCCGGCTCGCAACCGTGGGTGATCCCATGGTGGATCCCGGCCAGCACC
>JAOUDU010000248.1 GCA_029859085.1 Gammaproteobacteria bacterium
CACACTGGAGCAAGGAGGTCCGGTTCGACAAGGTCGGCGAAGGCTTCGGCTGCCACGGCGAATACGTGACCAGGGCGGAAGATATCGGCCCCGCCATCGAGCGCGCCTATGCCAGCGGCAAGGTGGGCGTGGTCCACGTGGTGATAGACCCCAAGGCCAATTCGGAGGAAATGCCGAAATACGCCGAATTCAGGACCTGGTACGCAGAGGGTACGCAGTAATCCGCGGAAGAACAGCGCCGAGCGCAATGAGCTCCCACATCGCGTTGACAGGCATCGATTCGCGCTGCGGGGCGATACTGTTCTGCACGGCGTTTCGAACTTGTCCGGGCACCGGCTTAACCCGGAATATGTAACGCCCGCTTGTTGGTGAGCGGCCGCACATAGGAAATGTCCTCCCGGCTGCGCGCCGCCGCGCCATTGAGATTGATATCCGCCACGTCTGCGAATGGAATAGGCAGGGTCGGCGCCAGGCCCGACCATTCGATGGCATTGGTGCGCAGCGCGATCCTCCAAACCCCGTCGCGACGCTCCAGCCGGTCGATATAGCGCCCGCCCGCGAGCCAGTTGGTCTCGTCGCGGTTGCGCCCGACGAACAGGTAATAGGTCTCGGTATGGGCGGTATCGCCGTCGATCTCACAGCTGTGGTTCAACAGGTTGTGGTGGGTCGCCGACTGTCCCTGCTCGTGCAGGTCGCGAGCCCAGTCATACAGACGCTCCGGGTCACCGACGAATCCACCCGCGGAGATGACCGCATCGGGGTGGAAAGCCGTCAGGAAAAGTTCCCGGTCGAAGCGATCCATGCCGCGGCTGAACCGCACCAGGCAATCGAGGATATCCTGGCGATGCAGCAAGTGTTCGAGCCGGGCCAGGTTATCGGGGCCGGCGGTACTTGATGGTCCGGTTTTCATATTCACACCGCCCCGCCCTTCCTGGCCATCTCGAAACTGTACTTGATATGATCGGCGTGACCGCTGGGCACCGGCGCCAGGATCAACGGGTCCCGCCCGTCCCCAATCGCCGCCATCTGCTGCGCCACTTCCTCGATGGTCCACGAGGGCTGGTAAACTCCCCGCGTCTCCACGATATAGGCTTTCGCGACCCGACCGGCTATCGATGTCAGCATCTCCCCGGTGATCGAGCAGGATTCATGGGCGAGCCAAGCGACCGCAGGTGCAACCAGTTCCGGTTCCATCGGCGGGTAGACACTGGTGTCGATGCCCTCGGCCATTCTCGTCACGGCGGCGGGAACGATGGCGTTACACTTGACGCCCTCCGCGGCGCCTTCAAGGGCGATAACATGGGACAGCCCGATCAGGCCTCCCTTGGCGGCGCTGTAGTTTGCCTGGTTGTAACTGCCGTACAAACCACCGATCGACGTGGTGAGGACAACACGGCCGTAACCCGCCGCGCACATTATCGGAAAGGCGGGCCGGACGACATGAAACGCGCCGCGCAGGTGAACGTCGAGCACGGTGTCGAAATCCTCCTGGGTCATCTCCTTCAGGGGTGCCCCGCGCACAGTGCCGGCGTTGTGGATGAGAATATCGATCCGTCGGTAGTTATCCAGGGCGGCGTCGATGATAGCCTTGCCGCCTTCCGGTGTCGCCACGGACTCGGTACAGGCCACGGCCTCGCCCCCGGCCGCCCTGATTTCCGCCACCACATCCTGCGCCGGGCCGGCGTCGGAATGATCCCCTTTCATGCTGACCCCGGGGTCATTGACCACTATCCTGGCGCCCCTGGCAGCCAGCAGCAGCGCGTAGGCGCGCCCCAGGCCCCTGCCCGCTCCGGTTATTACCGCAACGCGATCGTCGAATCTCAACTCTGACATGCACTCTTCTCCTGTCAAGCCTGCTTCTTCGGCAACTCGATCTCAGCCTTGGCGGTAGCCATAACAGTACCCAGTTGGTTTTTCATCCGGCAATCAACCTGCACCACGTGCCTGCCCTCTTCGTCGACCATCTTGTCTACAATGGTCGCGGTCATGTATGTGGCATCCCCGGAAAAGGCCGGGCCGCGGTAGGCTGAATTGCAGTGCACGACCTGGCCCCACTCGCCGGCCCAGCCCGATAGGTAATCCAGGATCCAGGCACCCATCGAGGCGCCGTAACCGTACGCCCGCGGCATGCCGATGCGGCGCGCCCAGGCTGGAAACAAATGCCCGCGCGACGGGCCGAAATACGCGCCATCGGTCAGCTCGGGGTTGTCCCGTTCCATCACGGGATCATTTTCGTGGCCGGCGAAATCACCTGTGAAACCGAAATCTTCCATGACCATTCCGGGCCGGTGGGTGCCGCCCCAGATCGTAAACAGGTAGGCGCGCCACTCCGTGGCCAGGCTGGCGATACTGTGCGGGCCAAATACCCGCAGCGGCAGCTCATCCCCGACATTGGCATCCTCCCAGTAGCGCTTGCCGTGGCCGAGGTCGTGCATCATCCTGATGAATTCGTATTTTTTCGTTTCCAGCTCTTCCAGTTCCTCCCTGGTCCACTCCGGATCCTCGGTGGCATCCATCGATCCCATTTCCAGCGCGAGGTCGGCGCGATAGCGGATCGAGGTCGAACGCTGCCTGGCGATGAGCTCACCATCCTGGTTGCGATAATTATTGTCGCCGCGCTGGAAGCAGGTCGGCCCGGCGAACTTTGTTTCCTTGACCACGTAGTCATAGGGAATCTTTTCGTTGACGATCTCATCACCGCCGAAGATACGGGGGCCATAGAACCACCACTCGTCGCCGCCGAATATCAGGTGTGAATTGGGAATGAGCCCGACGCAGGCGGGCCCGGCACCATGGCCATCATCCGTGGAAACCGCGAAGGACAGCGGCGCAACCAGCCGGCCGTAGCGCCCCTCCGCCGCGTAGTCGTGGTCATAATGCAGGAGATTGGGATAGTGCATCGCCTGTACCCAGCGCCGGAAATCATTATTGTGCAGGGGTTCCTTCATCCGCGCAGGCGCAATCGGCTTGCCCAGAAATTGATCGATATCCGAGCAGTCCAGGGTCTTGTCATTCATAAGCAGTTCCAGTCTGAAGTGAATTGTTATCAGTTGTTGCCGGTTAGCGGCCGCAGTGCCAGGATGCTGCCCTCTGCATCCGCCGACAGATAGAGTGTGCCGTCGCTCCCGGCGGTGATCCCGGCGAATGGTCCCATCGGACCGGACATGTCCCCGATGGCGCCGAGCGCCTTGGGGATGACGCCGGGGGGCGCGCCAATTGCCAGGCCTGAGGCGATGGTGCGGCGAGCCCCGCTCGCAAGGTTGAACTCGACGACTTCCTGTGCGAGCGCGTCGACCACATAGAGCAGATCCCCGCGCGCCAGGATACCCTGCGGCTGTTGCAGGCCGTCCAGCACGGTCTCGGTACCGCCAGGGACCAGCCTGACCACCCTGCCCGCCCCGCTCTCGGATACCAGGCAGTTGCCGTCCGGGCAGATCGCCACGCCCATGGGCTGGCGCAGGCCGGTCGCCAGCACCTCGACCCTTCCGGAGTCGACAGACAACACCCGGCCTGTGCCCAGCTCCGCGAATATCACCGCGCCGGCGGGGATGTGCGCCACGCCGTAGAGCTGGTCAAAACCGCTGGCCAGCTCCTCGCTTTGCTGGCTGGCGGGCCGGTAGCGCGCCACCATGCCATTGGCGGTGGTAACAATGACCTCACCGGGCCCGGACGCGGCCGCCCCACGGATATAGCCCGGGCAGCCGGGAGTAAACAGCATACCGGCGACCTGCGGCGTGCCACCCGGTCGCAGGGTATAGGAATAGGGTCCGTCGGCGATAAACAACACGCCGTCCTCTCCCATGGCCAGGTCGAGCGGCCAGTTGAATCCGTCCGGCAGCAGCGAACGGACCTGGCCGGGGCCGACGATCTCGTTGATCTGGCCGGAGATACTCGAGACAAACAGGCGGTCGCCGACAAAGGTGAGGTTGTCCAGGCCCGGGGCGATCTGGGCCAGAACGGTGCGTTCTCCCGTGCGCGGGTCGATCCGCAGCACCTGGCCACTGGCTACCTGGGTGGAGACGATAAAGCCGCCGGCATCAAACTTCACGGCGTCAGGTACACCCAGGTCCCCGGCCACCTTTTCCGGTGCGCCGCCGCCCAGCGCTACCCGCCAGATCTCGTTGGCCCCCATCACCGGGAAATAGAGCATGCCGTCGGGCCCCACCTCCATCGCATTGGGCATGGGCACATTCTCCAGCAGCACCCGCGGCGGGCCGCCGTTCAGATCCAGTTCCATGATCCGCCCACCCACCCGGCACTCGCCGGCGAACAGCCTGCCCTGGTGAAAAGCAATGGGGTTCGCGCAGGGCATGTCGCCGCACACAACCCGGGTGCGGCCGTTGGGTTCGCGCACGCTGACCCGCCCTTCCGTGATTTCGGTGGCGTAGAGATTACCTGCCGGATCGAACACCAGGTCGTCCGGCGCGACAATGTCGCCGCCCTTCGGGCTGATGGCTTCCACCGCGCCGGTGTGGATGTCGATCGCGCTGATCTGGCTGCCCGACACCTGCGCCACATAGATGCGCCCGTCAGGCCCTGTGCGCAGGCCGTTGGCGCCGAACAGGCGGCTGGGTGGGGTAAGCCGCTGCAGGGACCAGTCCCCGGCGAGGCTGGGGCCATGGCTGGCAATATAGCGTCCGGCGGGGACCTTCATTCGCCCTTCATCGCCTTCAGGAAATCCTGGTTGGTGATCAGCAGCGGCGTATTATCCTCCGCCAGATGTGACCATTTGAGACTGATGCCGCCGTCCACGGTCAGGCACTGGCCGGTCATGTAAGTGGACATATCCGACAGCAGGAAGAGCACGGTTCCCGCGATCTCATCCATGTCACCCTTGCGTCCCATCGGGATCGCCACGCGTTCGAGCTCGGGATTCGGGGGCAGCATCGATGCGGGACTGACCATCGCCCCGGGCGCCACCGCGTTGACACGAATTCCCGCGGCGGCGAGCTCAAGGCCCATGGTCCTGACCACCGACAGTACCGCGGCCTTGGCGGCACCGTAGCCGACATTGAATGGCATGTTGCCCACACCGGTGATCGAGGAGATGGCGACCAGCGAGCCGGGCCTTCCCTGCGCCTTCAATTCCCCGGCGACAGCCTGGCTGATAAAAAACATGGAGTCGAGATTGACAGAGAACAGCCCGTCCCAGGCGGCTCGCGATAACCGCGTCGCAGGCCCCCAGGTCGATGGCGGCCCGCCGCCTAC
>JAOUDU010000249.1 GCA_029859085.1 Gammaproteobacteria bacterium
CCTTCTTCAACTCGATATACGGCGCGGTTTTCAAGCACCGCAAAATCCGCAACGAATATGTTTTCGTCTTTTCGCCGCACGGTGATATGCCGCCGACCGATATCAGCAAGGTGTATAACACCTACATCCTGGAGTCCTCACTGTCGGACCTGTTGGGGAAATTACTCGATGACTATGCCTTCAGCATTCCCTACGAGGACAAAGCCAGGGATATCCGCAATATTGTCGACGTGGTCAACTCCTACCTGGCGCCGCGTTTCGACCTCACCAGGGAGGGTGTGCAGTTCCAGGTGCTGGAACACCACTTTTATCGCAACAAGGGCGCCTATATCGTCGGCCGGATAGTCAGCGGCAGCGACTCCATGCCCTTTGTACTTCCCGTCCTGAACAATGAGATGGGAGCCGTCTACGTGGATACGGTTCTCTTCGGCTCCGACAAGGTCAGTGTACTGTTCAGTTTTACCCGCTCCTATTTCTTTGTGGATGCCAGTATCCCGTCCCAGTACGTATTGCTGTTGCAGCACCTGATGCCGGCCAAGCCGATATCGGAAATCTACAGCTCCATGGGCTACAACAAGCACGGCAAGACCTATTACCACCGCTGCGCCTACCGGCATATGGAACAAACCACCGACAAGTTCATGATCGCCCCCGGCATCAAGGGCATGGTGATGTGCGTATTCACCATGCCCTCCTACGACTTCGTCTTCAAGATTATCAAGGACAGGTTTACGCCACCCAAGGAGATGACCCGGGAGCAGGTAAGGGCGAAGTACCGGCTGGTAAAGCGGGCGGATCGCGCGGGGCGCATGGCCGACACCCAGGAATTCAACAACCTGGCGTTCGCCCGCGAGCGCTTCTCCGACGAATTGATGGAGGAGCTGCACAAGGTCGCACCCTCCGTGATCGAGGAGCACGGCAAGGCGCTGGTGATCAAGCACGTATACGTGGAGCGGCGGATGACGCCCCTCAACCTCTACCTGCACGATGCTACCGACGAGCAGGTTGTGGATGTGATGGACGAGTACGGCAATGCGATCAAGCAACTCGCCTCCGCCAATATCTTTCCCGGCGATATGCTGTTGAAAAATTTCGGTGTGACCCGTCACGGTCGTGTGGTTTTTTATGACTACGATGAAATCGTACCGCTGGTTGACTGTAACTTTCGCACCATACCGCCCCCCCGCAATGAAGAGGAGGAGATGTCCGGCCAGCCCTGGTACACCGTGGGGCCCAACGATATTTTTCCCGAGGAGTTCCGCCTGTTTTTTTCGGGCAACCAGCGCGCGCGCAAGGTTTTCGACCGGCTGCACAGTGATATTTACGAGGCGGCCTTCTGGCAGCGCCTGCAGCAGCGCATACGCGAAGGTTATATTGAGGATTTCTTCCCCTACAGGCGCAAGCTGCGGTTTGACCGGGGATCTCATGCCCGGGCCCAGGCCCAGGTTCTGCAGGCGCGCGCCTGATGGCCACTGTCTATCTTTTCCGACACGGCCAGGCTTCTTTCGGTTCCGAGGACTACGACAGGCTCTCGCCCCTGGGTGAGCGCCAGGCAAGACTGCTGGGAGAATACCTGCGCGACAGCGGGATCAATCTGGACGCCGCGTTCAGCGGTGACCTGCTGCGCCAGCGCCAGACCGCGGAGCTGGCTATCGCCAGCCAGCCCCGTGAGGTGCGCCACCACATCGAGCCGCGCTTCAACGAAATTGATAATGAGGAACAGTTAAAATACCTGCTGCCGGAGGTGTTGCAAAACGATCCGGGTTTGCAGCAGCTGGTTGACCGTGGCCTGGGCTCCAGCAAGGACTACCAGAAGGTTATTGATGCGGTGTTCAATTACTGGGTATCGCCGCGCTGCAATGAGCCCAGGATACAAAGCTGGGCTGACTATTCCGGTGGGGTACAGGCGGCACTGCGGGAGCTGATGGCGAGCCAGGGCAGCGGCAAAACCCTCGGCATATTTACCTCGGGCGGCACAATAGCCACCATGGTCGCCCATGTGCTGGGCCTGTCCGGTGAGCAGACCTACCAGTTCTACGAGCCCATTTTCAACTGCTCTGTCACGCAGATTTTCTACAACGGCAGCAAGACCTCACTGTCTTATTTCAACGACCGCTCCTGGTTGCAGCTGTTCGGGGCCAGGACCGCGGAGAACCTGGTGACCTACCGCTGAAGGAGCGGCCGCTGCTATGGATATCTACCTGGTGAGGCATGGCGAGGCGGCGGCGAGCTGGGCCCAGGCGCCCGATCCCGGGCTCAGTGCCCTCGGCCGTGAGCAGGCCCTCGCGGCGGCCCGTGCCCTGCAACCCAGGGTATCCGCCGGCGCGGTCGAATTGATCAGCAGCCCGATGGCCCGCGCGCTTGAAACAGCGGCGCCACTGTCCGCGGAGCTCGGCCTGGCGGTACAGGTGAACGAGGCGTTCCGGGAAATCCGGGCGCCGGTGCCGCTACCCGAGCGCCAGGCCTGGCTCAGGCGCTTCATGCAGCAGCGCTGGGACGAGCAGCCCGAGGGCCTTCACCAGTGGCGCCAGCAGGCCACCCGGCAGTTGCTGGCCCTGCGCACGCCGGCGGTGGTATTCACCCACTTCCTGGTGATCAATGCGGTGGTGGGACAGATTCAGGGCGCGCAGGGCACCCTGTGCTGCTGGCCGGACAATGGCTCCATCACCCATTTGCGCCGGGTCGACGAGGGCCTCGAGCTGGTGGCGCTGGGCACCCAGATGAGCACGGTTATCATTTAGCCGTCCCTGAGCCGCAGCAACGCCTCCTGTGCCGACGAAGCCACCAGTACGCCGTCGCGTGTATAGAAGCTGCCCCGGCTGAAGCCGCGACCGCCGGAACTGTTGGGGCTGTCCAGGCTGTAGAGCAGGTAGTCATCCAGGCGAAAGGAGCGGTGGAACCACAGTGCATGGTCCAGGCTCGCCTCCTGGATGCGCTTGCTGTGCGGTGAAATGGCGTGGGGATATAGCGCCGTGCCGAGCAGGCCGAAGTCTGAGATATAGGCCAGCAGGGTCTGGTGCCGCCGCGGGTCGTCGCCGATGCCACCCGCAACCCGGAACCAGATATGTTGCAGCGGCTCCTGCGGTTGCGGGTTCAGGCGGTCGCGGGGCAGTACCCGCCTGCGCTCTATCGGCCCGACAATCGGGAACGGCACCCGGTCGGGGTACTTTTTAGCCAGCTCTTCCAGCTCCTTCTGCTCCGACTCCAGTGCCTCCGGCGGCGGCACATCCGGCATTTTGCTCTGGTGCGACAGTCCCTCTTCGGCCACCTGGAAAGACACGGCGGTATTAAAGATAGCGCAGCCGTCCTGCTTGGCCACCACCCTGCGGGTGGTAAAACTCCTGCCGTCCCGGATCGGGTCTACTTCATACACAATCTGTTTCAGCGGGTTCCCCGGGCGCAGGAAATAGCCGTGCATCGAGTGGGCGGTGCGGTCATCGGGGACTGTCTGGATGGCGGCATTGAGCGACTGGGCCAGAACCTGTCCGCCGAAAATACGCGCGGGTCGCCGCGGGCTTTTACCGATGAACAGGTATTTGTCGATGGCCTTTACTTCGAGGTAGGCGAGAAGTTTTTCCAGGTCGTTGGGCAAGGCGGTTCTCCGGCGGGACGGGTTGGAAGCCGCTACTTTCTGGGTAGCAGGCCGTTGAAAAAAATATCAAAGTAATCGATGGCGGCGGCATCGACATTATCCAGCTTGCGCCAGAGGTTCAGTTCCATCGATGCATTCACCGCGCCGGCAATAAGGTTCTGGGCGATAAAGGAATCGATCTGGCGCACGCTGCCGTCCTCCATCCCCTCCCGCAGGAAATTGCCGAAGCACTCGTTGGCCGCATCGGTGCGCTTGAGTATTTCACGCCGGCGCGGCATAGGTAACGCGGTAATGGAGCTGTAACGAATCAGCGGCCCGTCACCCGAGTTCTGGAAATAAAAGATGCGGCGACAGGTCTGCTCGACTTTTTCGAGCCCGGTACCCCGGATTTGCGCCGCCTGCTCGTGGATATTCTCTACAATGTCCAGAGAGCGGTTGTAGCAATTGAACAGCAGGTCCTCCTTGTTGCGGATATGGTAGTAAAAAGCCCCCTTGGAGACATGGAGCTGTTCGGCTATCTCATCCAGCGACGTACCGTCGAAGCCCTTCTTGTTGAACAGCCAGGTACCGGTTTTGTAGAACGCATCCTGCTTCAGGCGATTCTGCTGTTCGCGGTTGAAACCCTCCAGCGGGCGACTGCCTGATTCGCCTATATCGAGCGAGGCCGGTACATACTCGCCCCTGCCCCCGAACAATCCGCGCGTGAGGATATCGACCGCCTTGCCGGCGGTAGAATGCAGTTGTTCGGGCGGTATCTCGTGCAGCCAGGAAAATGCCCAGTCGAGCGAGCCCAACAGCGCGCGGGTCGTAGCGGTTGGCTCCAGGGTGCGGAACGACCCGTCTGCCATGCCGTCGCGCAGATACTGGCGCAGGCGCTTGAACATCGCGATGTACTGGGCCTCCACCTCCTGCCGGTGGGTTCCCCGCAGGGACGCGATTTCCAGCAGCGCGGCGATGTGCGGCCCGCGGCCCTCGGAAGCCGCCATCCAGTTGTCGAACTGCTGCAGGAAAAACTCACGCAGCCGGTCTGCAGGAGCGCTGTGGTTTGCCTCCACCATGTCGAGGATGCTGTGGTGATAATCCAGCGCGGCCATGTAGCACTGGTAGATCAGCTCTTCCTTGGTCTTTACGTAGTAATAGAGGCTGGTTTTGGTCAGGCCCAGTTTTTCAGCTATATCCTTCAGGGTGGTGGCGCGGGACCCTTTGTAATTGAACAGGCGCGCCGCCTGGGACAGGATCGCCAGGCGCTTGGCATCGTGCTGGACAGTGCGATTGAAGGGCGACGGCGGGGTGCCCGGGGCTGAAGTTCTGTCTTCGGACATACCAGATAGCTCCGCGATGGCGTGATGGTCCCGATCTGCCGGCGAGCGCATACCTACCAGCTATTCTAAGTTTAGAACTTTAAGTATTATTTTTGTCGCTGTCTATAGTTGCAGTGATTTTGTGGGGTCAGCTGTGGGGTTGCCGAGTCCCAGCCACTTGCGGGAGTGGTAGCGCCGTACCAGCATCGCGGCCTTGATGCTGTAATCGAACAGCATTACCGCATAAATCCAGTACACGGAGAGCTCCAGCGACAGGAAAATCCCGGCGGGGATGAGCCGC
>JAOUDU010000250.1 GCA_029859085.1 Gammaproteobacteria bacterium
AGATCTCCGGCATTTCAAGGCGTTAATTGTTAACTTTTTGCACTTGTGATCAGGCTAGCATGCCTTCCCCTGGAGCAGAAATTGATATTCAATATGCCATTCATGCACTCAATGAATCAATAGCGCACTATCAATTCGCGTCAATGATGGGCTTTGCAAAAGGCTGGTGGCAGGCCTCGATTGCGCACCGGGAGAAACCCGATGGAGGCAGGCAAAGTGCGTCCCCAAGGGTAGGGGCGGGACCGATTCAGGCTCTTGCCGTTATATGCTCTTTCCTGATGACATAGACCAGTATGGCAATAGCCAGGCCAATCGCGACTGTGGTGCTCAACATGGCGCGCTCCACGCCGACCCCCTCGATCAACCCGCCCATGGCTTCACCGCCTATCGCGGCACTGAAAGCCAGGAAAAATGGAATAAGGACCGAGTATCGCCCGGTGACATCGACTTCCGAAATCAGGCCCATTTGATAGGCCAGGGTAAATTGCAACAGGGCGTTGATCAGACACAGCGCCACGGCGAACGACCCAACCGATCCGCCATAAACCAGGAGGAGGATCGCAACGATCATAAGCGCCAGGCCACCGTTGAGGGGCAGGTTTTGTCCGTACTTCTGGCTGATAACCGCGCAGGCCCCGGCGCCGGCCAAACCTGCCAGCAGCGCGAACAGCAGTATGTTATTGACGGTTTCTTCCGAGAAGCCGTTGTTGATCCCTATTACCGCGGCGAAACTCCAGACGGCTGTATAGGCGCCGAAACTGCATACCAGGCCAAAGATGGCCAGCGCTGCCGACAGATTGAATCCTGCGACTGCCACACCGCCCCCTTGCGCAGCGGTGTTCCCGAGAAAATTCGCAGGTAACCACGCAATTCCAATTCCCGTAATTGCGTACAGGGCCAGCAGCCCATAGACGAATCCGTAATACCCGAACTCTGCGTTGATGAGGTTGGCGACGACGAATATCAGCACGATGCCCAGAAGCATTTCCGCAATGAGCTTGAATGCAAAATTTCGGTCCGGGTCGGTGGTGGCAGAAATAATCGCGACGCTGATGGTAAAAATAATACAGGCAAATCCGCCCAGCACGGCCATGGCAATCCACAGCTCTGTTTTGGTCACGTAGTTGAACATGAGAACACCGACGCCGATGCCGATGTAGCTGAACACCGCAGTGGCTTTCCAGGGCACACGAGGTGTCCAGAACGGAGCGAGAAGCGCCACCACGGCAAAGCTGCCCATGTAGGCACTGACCAGCGAGCCAATTTCGGTTTCCGACAGTTCGAACCTGGCCGCCAGCGCGGCCAGTACCTGCGGAAAGGTATTGAACACCAGCGCTCCTGCTGCAGCCAGCAGGCACGCCGCTACAACCGCACTTTGTCGCACTGGGTCAGTCGAGGACACAGTGGCTGCCCGGCTTGACGCGCCCCGGTCAGTTTGGTTCAGGCCAGACAAAATCGGGCCGCAGGCCTTCGTAGACAGGACGTCCGTCGCCGGGTTTGGGCACTCCGGTGGCGGGGTCATAGAATGCGTGGTAGGTGGCGGGCAGCTTTGCCGGATCATATCCCATCAGGTTCGGCACTACCGCGCGGATACGGCTCTGCTTGTCGTCCAGCATGATAGGGGTTCCGCAGGTCTCGCAAAGGCACAATTCCAGGGGCCCGGTCGGGTTCTGGTCGTTGAACGGGACCCGCTTGAGGGTGGCGGCGTTTTCTACCGCCAGGTCCTTGTGTTTGAAAAACACCACGTGGGTTGTGGGCTGTGAGGTAACCCGCTTGCACACCGAACAGTGGCAAGTGTGGTTGTCGATCGGTTCTTTCTCGGAATGGCTGTGGTGGTGTGCACACCCGCCTGCATATGTCGTCATGGTAAAGCCCTCGGTGAAGTGCAAAAAGTGTCAGACAACTATGATCTCAATGAACCCTGGATCTCAATGAACCCTGGCCAGGCCGGAAAGCCGGGCACCGGCGGGGCCACTCTACGCCGCCGGGAGGCTATTCGTCCAGCGTGGGGCCGCAGTCGAAGTCCGGTACCGCCTGGCATCCATGCTGCTGCGGGTCACGCGCTCAGCTGCCGGCGGCGGTGAAAAGCGCGGCTCAGGCCACTATCGGCCCGGTGCCGGCGATCAACAGGTACTTCCCCACATCTTCACGCACATCCCAGCGGATGCGGGCGCCCTTGGGCACATAAAAGGTGTCGCCCGGATTCAGCTCGACCGGCGCCGCGCCGTTGAGCGTGGCCACGACCTTGCCACGGAACACGGTAAAAAACTCGTGATACGGCATTTCCGCCATCTCAATGATGCCGACCGTGCAGGCCCAGATACCGATCAACGGACCCGCCTCAAACGAGCCGTGATCCATTCTCACACTCTGTACAGGAGAGCCGGAAACAATAGTCCAGCCATCCTCTTCCAGGGGGTGATATGGCTCAATGCCACTTTGCATGGCGCGCAGGCGATAGTCGGACGCATCGCCATTGGATACCGGATCGGGATGCGATGCCGAGGGTGTGGCACCCAACGCGGTCGCGCTTGCCGCCAGCCCCAGCAGTGCACCACCCATGCCCAGGAATGCACCGCCGGTCAGGTCCCGCCGCGTCATCGTAAAGCGGTCCTGATTGCGACCGCTGCCCTTGTTGATTTCACTGTTCGACATATTCAACCTCGCCTGTGTCTTTCTGTGGGTACGCCTGGAGGCCGGAACCCTGTGAGCCACCCGGGGGACCACTGAAGTCTAAGCGCTGCCAACCCCTCCCCACGGGTCATTAACGGAAGGCCGCGGGGTTATATCCGGAAATTGCGCGCGCGTCTTTATCACTGTCCGGCTCGCGCAGACAGCACCCGGTCAAGTTTTTCCACCAGGAAATCCACGTTGTCCACGCAAAACGGCAGTGGCGGCCTCACCTTGATCACATTGCCGTGCCGGCCTGTGGCGCCAACCAGCACACCGTGGTCGCGCATCTGCTCGGCAACGGCCAGGGCCGTGTTCCGGTCAGGCACCTTGTTGTCGCGGTCACCGACCAGTTCGATACCCATGAACAGGCCGCGCCCGCGCACGTCTCCAATGAGGCGGTGGCGCTGCTGCAGCTGCTGTAATTGTGCGCGGAGGTAAGGCGACACGTTGCGGACATGGTCCAGCAGTGCCTCGTCCTCGAAAACATCGAGCACAGCATTACCCACCGCCGCGGATACCGGATTGCCACCAAAGGTATTGAAATAAACATTCCGCTGGCTGAACTGTTCCAGTATCTCCCTGCTGGTCACCACCGCGCCCATGGGATGCCCTGCCCCCATAGGCTTGCCGAGGGTGACGATGTCCGGGACCACGTCGTAGTGCTCGAAACCCCACCAGGTGCCGGTGCGGCCAAATCCCGCCTGCACTTCATCGGCGATACACAGGCCACCGGCGGACCGCACCTGGTCATACACCCGCGCAAAATAGTCCGGCGGCGCCTCCAGCGTACCCTGGCTGTCGAAGATACTGTCACAGAGAAAGGCCGCCAGACCGCCGCCGCTATCATTCAGCTGGCTGATCGCGCCATCCACCAGCGAGGCATACCGGGCTCCGGCCCCAGGATCCGGACCGAATGGGCCCCGGTAGGTATTGGGGGGCTCGACTGCGGCGACGTGTGGCGGTCTTGACCCGGGTTCACTGACACAGGTCGAAAGCTCATTCATCAGGACGGAATTGCCGTGATAGGCATTTTCCATGACCACCGCACCCGTTTTCCCGCTGACGGCGCGGGCTATGCGCAGGGCCAGTTCATTGGCCTCGGTACCGGTACAGACGAACAGGCAGACGTCGAGCTTACCCGGAAACTTGCCGGCGAGACGCTCCGCGTAGTCGACTATACCTTCATGCAGGTAGCGGGTATGTGTGTTGAGAAGCCCCGCCTGCCGACAAATCGCGGCCACCACCCGTGGGTGGCAGTGCCCCACGCTCGCCACGTTGTTGTAACAGTCGAGGTAACGGCGCCCGTCCTGGTCGTACAGCCAGGCACCTTCTCCGCGCACGATATGGACCGGGTCGCGGTAAAACAGCATTGAGCCACCCATATGTGCCTCGCGCCGGCGTATGAGGTCCTGATTGCGCGCGTCCTCGACCAGCCCCACACTGCCCAGTGCGCCGGGCCCGGGTCCTGCCCCTGAGTTTTCAGTCACTGACTTTTATCCCTCCTTTGCGGATGGCCCTCTG
Source organism: Gammaproteobacteria bacterium (assembly GCA_029859085.1). GTDB lineage: Bacteria > Pseudomonadota > Gammaproteobacteria > Pseudomonadales > Halieaceae > JARRPM01. Next base: position 4,195 of record JAOUDU010000250.1, read on the forward strand.
TGCCGCCACACTGGTGAATCAAAGATAGTCATCCACCATCGCCATGACTCCCTCTACCACGACCGGACCGAGCGCCCTGGCCGTATCCGTCTCGCTCCTGGTATGAATCCAGCCGAGGTAGGCAAAGCCGCGCAGCAGCAGGAAAAGCGGCAACATTTTCTCGAACTCCGGGGGCAGCTTACGCTCTTCCTCATAGCCCGCGATCATTGCCTGCAGCAAATCATCGAAATAGTCCTCTCCCAGGGAGAAGAACAGGGCGGTAGCGAAATCGAACAGGTACCAGCCGAACCCGCCATCGTCAAAATCGATGACGCGGACCGAACCATCGGAGTCCACCAGGAAATTCTCAGGCAGGGTATCGGCATGGATCAGGCCATAGCGGTCCGCATCCTGGCCGTATACCCGAAGCTCCGCCAGTGCCTTGTCCCGCGCCGCCAGCACCCGATCCCGCTGTGAGGAGTCGAGCAGTTCGAGCTCCCAGAACCGCCCCCACCAGGGCTGCTCTCCCAGCAGCCCCGCCTCGTCCCAGGCGTGGCGGGTAAATCCGGCGGGCAACGGCCACTTGCTCGAGAAGTCATGCATGCGGGCAACGAGCCGGCCTATCAGCTGGTAGTTTTTCCGCGCCTCCGCCAGTTCCCCGACAGACTCTTCAATTGAACCGATGTCCTTACCATCTACCCAGGCCAGTACATCCACCTGGCGGGGTTCGGGCACTGCGGGCACCGAGACCGTTTTAAACAGTGCCCCGTCAAGTGCGGGGATAATCGCCGGCGTGTGGACCCCGAATTCGTCCAGCGCTCGCATCCACTGCAGCTCGGACAACAGTTCGGCGTCGGTGTGATAGTCGGCGCGGTGAACCCGCATTACAGCCCTGCTCCCGTCGGCGCACTGCACACTGAACACGGCGTTCTCGCGCTGCTTGATGAGGGCGGCCCTGGCATCGGGCATTCCCCATAGCGGCAGCGCCTGTTCGACCAATTGCTGGAAAGCTGCA
>JAOUDU010000251.1 GCA_029859085.1 Gammaproteobacteria bacterium
CCGGGCGATCACAGGTCTCCCTGCACAAATAACGCATAACGACAACTCAAGGGGTGCACCATGTTTAGCAAATCCAGACTCTCAATAGCCGTTGGCGCCGCGCTTGGTATTTCGTCCATGACGATGATGCCGGCAAACGCCCAGGATGCCAGCGCCAACCAACTTGAAGAAGTTATCATAACCGGTTCACGCATTGCCCGTACCGGCGTCGATACGCCGACACCTGTTACCACACTCGATGCAGATTCGATGCGAATTTCCGCCAATGTGAGCCTGGGGACGACCCTGCTCGAGCTGCCCCAGACTGGCAATGTCAGTGGCGTCAGCGACAGCACCTCTAATTTCACGGTCAGCGCTGCTGGAATTAGTACGATCGACCTGCGCAACCTGGGCCCCCAGCGCACCCTTGTGCTGGTCAATGGCCGCCGCCACGTGGGTGGTGATTCTGAGAATCCTTCGGCAGTGGATCTGAACTCTATTCCGGATGCATTTGTCGAGCGGGTCGAGCTTATTACCGGTGGTGCCTCGGCGGTCTATGGTTCTGACGCGATGGCCGGCGTGATTAACATCATTACCAAGAAGAACTTTGAGGGGTTTGAGATCAACGGCCAGTACGGAGAGTCGGATGAGAATGACGGCGAGAACAAACGCATTGATCTCACCTGGGGCAGCACCTTTGAGGGAGACCGCGGTTACGCCATTGTCAATTTTGGCTATAACAAGGTCGAAGATATTTTTGCCAAGGATCGAGGTATCAGTGACGAGTGCCTGGATGATAATGGCAAGCGAGACAACCAGTGCTACAGTTCGTTTGCACCAAAAGGCACGATTTTAACCGACACCCGTGACCTGACCCAGGCCGCTGACGGCAGCTGGACCAAGGACTTTGACCGGGTCGAGGACGGCTTCAACCGAGGCGCATACCGCAAGCTTCAGGTGCCACTCGAGCAGAAGTCGTTTGCGGCTAACGCATCCTACAAGATCAACGAATACGTCAACGTGTTCGGCGAGATGTCTTATACACAAACCGAATCCGACAGCGCCCTCGAACCAACCATCACCGGCTTGTTTATCACCGTTGGTGATAACGACCTCGTGTTGCCGGGCGACAACCCCTTCATACCCCAGGGTGTGATCGACCAGTTTGCCATAGAGGGTGTCAACCTTCCCGATGAAGATGTCGACCTCTACTTCCTCAAGCGGTTTACGGAACTCGGCCCGCGTATTACGGAACCTAGCCGCGAGACGGCACGTATGCTGGCGGGCTTCGACGGCTTACTGAAAAACGGCTGGGCCTGGGAAACTTACTATCAGTACGGCCAGAACGACCAGACCCAAAACAACTCAAACGACTTCAATACATTGTACTTCCAGCAGTCGCTTCAAGCAGAGGCAGACCCGGACAACCCCGGTGGATACCGCTGTAAAGATGCTCTGGCCCGTTCTCTTGGTTGTGTGCCGATGGATATCTTCGGTGAGGGGTCCATCAGCCAGGAAGCGGTAGATTATGTTCGGGCGACCGCTATCAACAGCCAGAAAATAGAACAGCATGTAGCTGCGTTCAGTATCACAGGGGATGCGTTTGAATTGCCAGCCGGTACGCTGAACTGGGCTGCAGGCTATGAATACCGCAAGGAGAAGCTCGACACCCGTTTTGATGCGTTGCGGGCCGCCGGCCTGAGTTCCGCCAACGCCACCCAGCCGGTAAAAGGTGATTACGATGTCAACGAAGTATACGCCGAGATCAATGTGCCGGTCCTTGAATCGGTTGAGATTGACGCGGCCTACCGCTACGCGGACTACTCTACCATCGGCGACGTGGACTCGTGGAAAATTGGCGCCAACTGGGATATCAAAACCCTGGACCTGCGACTGCGTTCTACTTACTCGGTAGCTAACCGCGCGCCGAACCTGGCAGAGCTGTATGACCCGGGCAGTGAAACCTTCGAATCCTTCGTGGATCCCTGTACGGACCAGGGCGTCGCCGCCGGATCTACTACCCAGCAAAACTGTATCTCGGTTGGAATTCCGCCGGGCTATGACCCGGGTGTAAACGGCCAGTCGGCTGGCGGCTTGCAATCCGGTAACACCAACCTGACTGAAGAAGAGGCGGAGACCATGACCGCTGGTTTTGTCTACCAGCCCACCTGGTTTGAAGGAGCCTCTTTGACCGTTGATTATTGGGACATCGAGATAAAAGACGCCGTCGAATTGATCGACCCCCAGGTCAAGCTGCAAAATTGTTATGGCGCGAACAATTTTCCCGATAATTCATTCTGTAACGGAATCACACGTGGGGGATCGGAAATCAATTACGTGATCAAGCGGCTTGACTTCGGTCTCGAGAATATCGGCAAGCTGGAGACCAACGGTACTGACCTGGAATTCAATTACATCACCGATAGCAGCGTGGGCACCTGGCACGGTACCATCCTGGGAGTCTGGACCGATGAGTTTAAGCGTACCATCAGTGGCATTCCCGACGATGATTCTGAAGAGCCTGGCTACCAGGAGTGGAAATGGAACACGCGCTTGTCTTGGAGCACGGGTCCCTGGCAGCTGGCCTGGACCAGCCGTTACCTGGGCGAGGGCATTGTTGATCCCAATCTGGAAGGTATTATCGCGGATAACAAGCTCGATTCGGTGTGGTACCAGGACTTGTATGCAGCCTATAACCTCGAGTTCCAAGGTAGCCAGGTTGAGTTTTATATCGGCGGTAACAACGTGACTGATGAGGATGCGCCTTACGTTCCCTCTGAGTCTGCCAATCAAACCACCGGTACCGCTACCGCGGCAGGAGTATTCGACGTGATTGGGCGCTACTACTATGCAGGTTTTCGGGCGCACTTCTAGTACCCATCTGTCTTACCCGCCGGTAGTTGAGCAAAAAATGACCGCCCCTCGGGGCGGTTTTTTTTGGCGTGGTGGGCAAGCCTGTGAAGATGTGCTCGTTTACGCTGAGGTCTTGTAATCATTGGCGACCGGGCAGTCAAGATTTGACAGGTCAAATACCCCCGGCGTTAATTGTTGAGCGTCAGGATCTAGAACAGCACCCGGCAGCGAATAGTCCCCTCGATACTTGCCAGGCGCGAAAGGGCCATGTCGCTGTATTCCGCCTCGATATCGATAACCACGTAGCCGACGGCCTCATTGGTCTGCAGGAACTGTGCCGCCACGTTCACGTTGTTGTCGGAGAACACCCGGTTGATCGCACCCATGATGCCTGGGGTGTTGTGGTGGATGTGCAGCAGGCGATGGCTGCCCTCATGTGGCGGTAAAGCCACTTCCGGGAAGTTGACCGAAGAGGTGCTGGTGCCGTTATCGCTGTAGCGGGCAAGTTTTTCCGCCACCTCGGTGCCTATATTTTCCTGGGCCTCGATAGTGCTGCCGCCGATGTGGGGGGTAAGGAACGTATTGTCGAAACGGCGCAGCGGCGACATGAACTCCTCGTCGTTGGAACGCGGTTCCACCGGGAACACGTCGATGGCCGCGCCGCCGAGCCTGCCGCTTTCAAGCTGTTCGGCCAGCGCGTCGATATCGACCACGGTACCGCGGGAGGCGTTGATAAGAATACTGCCCGGTTTGATCTGTGCCAGTTGGGCGGCGCCGATCATATTCCCGGTAGAGCGGTTCTCGGGTACGTGCAGGCTGACCACGTCGGAGCTGGCGAGCAACTGCTGCAGGCTCGCGACCTGGCGGGCGTTACCCATCGGCAGCTTGTTTACCACGTCGAAGAACTGCACCTGCATGCCCAGTCCCTCGGCGATCACGCCCAGCTGCATGCCGATATTGCCGTAGCCGATGATGCCCAGTTTCTTGCCGCGGATTTCAAAGGAATTGGCGGCAGTTTTCAGCCACACCCCGCGATGGGCAGCGGCGTTTTTCTCCGCCACGCCGCGCAGCAGCAGGATGGCCTCGGCGATCACGAGCTCGGCCACGCTGCGGGTATTGGAAAAGGGCGCGTTGAAGACCGCGACGCCCTTGCTGGTGGCTGCCTTGAGGTCCACCTGGTTGGTGCCGATACAGAAGCAGCCCACCGCCACCAGTTTTTTCGCGGCCTCGAAAATCTCCGCGGTGAGCTGGGTGCGCGAGCGGACGCCCACGAAGTGCGCATCGCTGATGGCTGCCATGAGCTCCTCCGGCGGCAGTGCTTTCTGGTGCGACTCGATATTCTGGTAGCCGGCCCGTTGCAGGGTCTCCACCGCCGAGGGGTGGACACCCTCCAGCAACAAAAAGCGGATTTTGCTCTTGTCCAGCGACTTCGGGGCCATTGCGGTTGGGGTCCTTGAAAACTGTACTGGGGTTGGCGCCACGCGGCTGTCTGCGCGGGACTGCCCGTGGGGGAAAAAACGGCGCGTATGGTACCATACGCGCCCCCCGAAACAGCGCCCTGTGAAAATTACCGGAGGTAGGCCAAGTGACACCCATCGACAACACCATCCTGGCGGCACTGGCCGATATTGTCGGGGCCGACAGGGTGCTTACCGATGCGGATTCACTGCTGCAGTACGGTCGTGACTGGACCCGTGCCTATACGCCCCACGCCGGGGCGGTTGTGCTGCCGTCGACCGTTGCCGAGGTGCAGGACATCGTGCGCCTGGCCGCCCGGGAGCAGCTGGCGATCGTACCCTCCGGGGGGCGCACCGGCCTCAGCGCCGGTGCGGTGGCCCGCAACGGCGAACTGGTGCTGGCGCTGGACCGGCTCAACCGGATAGAGGATTTCAACCCGGTGGATCGCACCGTGCGCTGCGGCGCCGGCGTGGTCACCGGGCAGTTGCAGCAATTCGCCGAGGCGCAGGGACTGTTTTACCCGGTGGACTTCGCCTCCAGCGGCTCCAGCCAGATCGGCGGCAATATTTCCACCAACGCCGGCGGCATCAAGGTCATCCGCCACGGCATGACCCGGGACTGGGTGGCCGGCCTCAAGCTCGTGACCGGCACCGGCGAGCTGCTCGACCTGAACCGCGGCCTGGTCAAGAACAACGCCGGCTACGACCTGCGCCAGCTCGTGATCGGCGCCGAGGGCACACTGGGAATCGTGGTGGAAGCGACCATGTCCCTGTCGCGCCCGCCGCAGAACCTCGCGGTGATGGTGCTGGGGGTCCCCGATATGGCGTCGATCATGGCGGTGCTGGCCTCCTTCCAGGGCAGTATCGAG
>JAOUDU010000252.1 GCA_029859085.1 Gammaproteobacteria bacterium
GCGACGCGCAATTTCATTACGCGGCAGCCTTTCCTTTTTCAGGCCGTAGGCGATGTTCTGCTCCACCGTCATATGCGGGAATACCGCATAGGACTGGAACATCATATTGACCGGTCGATCGTAGGGTGGCGACTCCGTGACATCTACCCCATCGATGAGTACCCGCCCGGTGGATGGTTTCTCGAAACCCGCGAGCATGCGCAGCAGGGTGGACTTGCCGCAGCCCGACCCTCCGAGGATCGTGAACAGCTCGCCGCGGTAGATTTTCAGGCTGACATTATCGACCGCGGTGAAATCGCCGAAGCTCTTGCTGAGTGATTGCAGCTCGATGAACGGCTTTTGCGCGGGGTCCTTCCAGGGCGTGCCGCTGCAGGCGCCGCCCTGGGGCTGGCCTGTTGCGTTTTGGGCTTCCGTCATCGGCGATACCTTGTCATGTCACATTGCTTTGCCATATCACAGTCCGGTCTTGATCTTGGTCCAGGTGCGGGAGCGGCGCCGCTCCTGCTTCGGCGGCAGTACCACCGTCGGCTGCAGGCGTTCCATGGTTTTCGCGTCGGGGTAGATGGCCGGGTCCCCCGTGAGCGATGGGTCCACCAGCGGCGTGGCGCTGCGGTTGGCGTTGGCATAGCCGATATAGTTGCTGGCCCGGGCGACGATCTCCGGACGCAACATGAAATCGATGAACAGGTAGGCGTTTTCGGGGTGCGGCGCGTCCGCCGGAATATACATGATGTCGTACCAGTCGATGGCGCCCTCTTTCGGGATGGTATAGCCCAGGTCTATCTTGATGCCCGCTTCTGCCGCCCGGTTCACAGCGACGGCATAATCCCCCGACCAGGCCATCGCGAGGCACACTTCCCTGCTGGGCAGGTCCAGCAGCATCTTGGTCGAACTGAAGTACTTGACGTAGGGCCTGACCGCTTTAAGCAGCTCTTCCACTTTGGCCAGGTGTTCGGGTTCCACCGAGTTGGCGGGGTAGCCCAGGTACATCATGGCGATGGGAATTACCGAGGTCGGGTCGTCCAGCACGCTAACACCGCAGTCCGCGAAGTGCGATACAACCGCCGGGTCGAACAACATGGCGGCGCTGTCCAGCGGCGCATCCGGCATGCGCTTGAGGATCATCTCGCGATTGTACGCGAATCCCGTGGTGCCCCACATGTATGGCACGCCGGCGATATCATCGCCGAAGTAACGGCGTATCTTGGCCACAATATCGGGGTCGATGTTGTGCCAGTTCTCCAGGCGCGAGTAGTCCACGTCCTGGTAGACCCCGATGGGAATCAGGCGCGCCGAAAAGGACGCCGAGTGGACGACCACGTCGTAGCCGGAGTGGCCGGTCAACAACTTTGTGTCGACGATCTCGCTGGAATCGTAGATGTCGTAGTTGACCCTGATCCCGTATTCGCGCTCAAACTCCTCGATCACTTCCGGGTCGATGTAGTCGGACCAGTTGTAGATATTGAGGATGGGTTTCTCCGCGGCAATCACGGCGCTGGCGCCCGGCAAACCAAGACCGGCGAGCAATAGAACGGCGGCCCGGATGCATCGTCTGAACGCGCGCCGCGGACAGGACATTACATGGCGTCCAGGCCGCGCTTGGCAAGGGCGCTGGCGATGATCATCCGCTGAATCTCGCTGCTGCCCTCCCAGATGCGGTCGACCCGCACCTCGCGGAAAAAGCGCTCCACCGCGTTGTCGCGGCGGTAGCCCCGCCCGCCCCAGATCTGCAGGCAGCGGTCGGCCACGCGGTTGGCCATCTCGGTGGCGTACAGCTTGGCCATCGAGCAGCGCACGTGCAGCGACTTCGGGTCCACGCCGCCGCGGTCGTGGGCGCGGGCGGCTTCGTAGACCATCAGTCGCGCCGCCCACAGCTCGGTGCTGCAATCGGCCAGCATGAATTGCACGGCCTGCTTGTCGATCAGCTTTTCCTCCAGTATCTGCCTCTGGCTGGCCCAGGCGGTGGCCTCCTCGATCATCCGGGTCGCGGCACCCAGCATGCGGGCTGCAATGGTCATGCGCTCATGGCGGAACCAGCTGCGGCTGTAGTCCATGCCGGAGCGTTTGCCGCCAATGCGGTTGCGCTCGGGGACCAGTACATCGGTAAAGCGGTAGGTGGGGTGGTGCGAGGGGAAGGTGTGGGAGAACAGGGGGTTTTCCACGATCTCGATTCCCGGGCTGTCCTTGTCGACGATGAACAGTGAGTCGCCCTCGCTTGCATTGCCCGCCTTTGCCTGCACGAACAGGAAGTCGGCCAGGTTGCCCGAGGTGACAAACCATTTTTCCCCGTTGACCAGGTAGCCTTCGGCGGTCAGCGTGGCGGTCGTATTGACCACCTCGTGGGAGCCGGATTCGGCCTCGGTGATGGCGTAGGCCTCGCGCCGCCTGCCTTCCAGCAGGGGCTGTACATAGGTTTCCAGCTGGTACTGGCTGTCGGCGCAGGCTTCATACATCCAGGACTGTGCTTCCGGGAAGCACCAGCACAGGGCATTGGTGACCCGCCCGAGCTCTTCCCAGGCGGCCACCTGGTCCACCATGGACAGCCCCAGGCCTCCGTGGCTGGCGGGGGCATCCATCCCGGGCAGGCCCAGTTTCACTGCTTCGTCGTGAATGCGCTGCAGCACTTCGGGGGGGAGTTCGCCACCGTTGAGTTCAGCCGGCACCTCCCAGGGTATCAGTTCCTCGTCAACGTAGCGGCTCACCAGTCGTTGCCAGTTGAGTGTTTGTTCCGTGAGTTCAATTTGCATCGTTTTACGCGTCCTGTCTATCGGGCGAGCGCGATGTGTTTTGGAAATGCGCTGGCAAGGTAATGCCTGGCGGCACTGCGGGCCTTGTCCCAGGGGAGTCGGCGCGGATCCACCAGCGCATTCAGCCACAGGCCATCTATCAGCGCGATATACCCCGCGGCGAGCAGATCCGCGTCCGCCACCCTGTCGCCGGCTTCATCCAGCGCCAGCCGGAACAGGGCGGCGATACTCTCTTCCGCCATCGAGTCCTGCCTCGAGCAGATCCTCTGGTAAGTGGGTCGCGACCTCGCTTCCCCCAGGAAACCGAACCACACCGCCAGCTTGTTCTTGTCGATCACAGCCGGGCTGAAGTCAAATGCCAGCAGCGCTTCGATTTTGGCGCCGGTGGAGGGGAAATCCGCGCTTTCCAGGATACTCGTCTGGCCAGCGGCGTACTCATCGGTGACGGACTGGAGCGTCTCCAGCAGCAGCTTTTCCTTGGACTCAAAGTGAAGATTGGCGATCCCCATGCTGAGCCCGGCCTCTCTGGTCACCAGTGCCACGGTGATGCCGGACAGCCCATGCTTGGCCACGCACTTGATGGTCGCCCGGATCAACTGTTCCTTGCGCACTTCCTTGGGCTGGGCGCGACGGGTTTTGTTAGCGGTTTTGGTCACTGGTCACCTTGGTAGGGATTGGACATACTTTACGGCGTGTTCCAGCAATTGGCGAATCTTTCTGCCAACCGTAATCCAGCCGGGCGCCGATGGCAACAAATGAATGACCGTTCATTCATTTCTGGACAGAAAATGCCAGTCGTGGCATCCTCGGTCCAGCTGTACCGGGCGCCCTGTCACAGGGCTTGTAAACGGAGCCGGCCTTGAAAAAATATGATGCTATTGTAATAGGTGCCGGCCACAACGGTCTCACCAACGCTGCCTACCTGGCAAAGTCCGGCCTTGACGTGGCGGTGCTGGAGCGCAACCCCTATATCGGTGGGGCCACGGTGAGCCGCGAGTTGTACTCCGGCTGGACCTACTCCAACTGCTCCTATGTCTGCAGCCTGCTGCGCCCCGAAATCGCCCGCGACCTGGAATTGCCCCGGCACGGGCTGCAGGTGGTGCCCTATGGCGGCGGCGTCACCTTCAAGCGGGATGGTGACTACTACGGCAACTACTACGATCACAACCGCCAGTACCGCGAAATGGCCCGGCACTCAAAGCGGGATGCGAACGCCTATGAGCGCTATGCCACCGACGTGCGAAAGCAGACGCGCCTGATTCGCCCGTACCTGCTGCGTCGACCCCCGGACCCCACATCGCTCAAGCTGCGCGACCTGCGCGACCTGGCCGGCTTTGCCCGCTCCTTTATGGACATGGGCGAGGAGGGGCTGGCCGACACCCTGAGGTTCTGGACCAAGAGCGTGGGCGACTACCTCAACGAGTATTTTGAAACTGACGTCATCAAGGCCCACCTGGGGGGCACGGGGGTGATCGGTACGGCGCTGGGTGTATATTCGCCGGGCACCGCCTATGTGCTGCTGCACCATTACATGGGTGATGTGGACGGCAACGTCGGCTCCTGGGGATTTGCCCGGGGCGGCATGGGGGCGGTGGCGGGAGCGCTGGCAAAATCCCTGCAGGCCTTCGGCGGTGAAATCATCTGTGACGCCGACGTCGACCGCATCATCGTCAAGCACGGCAAGGTCCGCGGGGTGGCCCTGAAAAACGGCGACGAGTACCGGGCGGACATTGTGGTATCGAACCTGGATCCGAAGCGGACTTTCCTGGATGTCATGGACCCGGGCGACCTGCCGCAGGATGTACTGCACAAGGCCAGGAATTTCAAGATCCGCGGCTCCTCCGGCAAACTCAATATCGCGCTGGACGGACTGCCCACCTTCAATGGCCTGGACAAGAACAGCCCGCTGATGCTCGGGGACATGCACTTTACCGACTCCCTGGAGCGGCTGGAGCGTGCCTACGACGACTGGAAAGATGGCACCTGGTCAAAAGATCCCTACGTGGACATGCTGATTCCGACCCAGACCGACCCCACCATGGCGCCCCCCGGCAAGCACATGATGACGGTGTTCGTGCAGTATGCGCCGCCTAGAATCAACGGCGGAGAGTGGACCGATGCCGACAAGGCGGGTTTCGAGAAATCGGTCATCGACCAGATCGCCGCCTACAGTCCGGACTTCAGGGACCTGATCCTGCATTGCGAAACCCGCACGCCGCGGGAGATCGAGGCCGAGACGGGACTGACCGAGGGCAATATTTTCCAGGGTGAGCTGACCTTCGACCAGTTGTTGTTCAACCGTCCCTTCCCCGGGTATGCGCAGTACCGCGGACCGGTCCAGGGCATGTACATGTGCGGATCCGCTACCCATCCCGGGGGCGGGGTGATGGCCGCG
>JAOUDU010000253.1 GCA_029859085.1 Gammaproteobacteria bacterium
TATCCGGTGATTCAGCTGCCGGAAAATGTGGAGATGCCCAAGAGCGTTTTCGGGATGCTGAAGCTGCTCAAGGAATTGTCGCGGGAGCATTGATCCCGGGGCGTAATGAATAGCAGTTTCTGGTCGTTCGGCTGTTTCTGTATGCGAATGGACAATGCCAGTCGCGATTGCATCACTTCGATCAATGGCGCCCCTGCACAGGGACGCCGGACAGGGAGGCTATAGTGCGGTTTGACTCCGCGTGTATTTCAGGTTTCGCAATCGCCAGCTTGCTGCTTTAATAAACGACTATTGTGGCTGCGAAACCGGCACTTGGAGATGGTGATGGGTAAATTGAGCGAAGACGTATTACGCGCGACTGCTCACAAGTTGATCGCCGCCCACCAGGAGGCTTCGCGGACCAACGACTGGCTGTTTTTTGTCGATGAATTGTATGCAAACGACTGTGTTTACACCTGTGAATACGCGGGCGTGATGAACGTCACTGCGAACGGCATTGACGAGATAAAGGCCACTCATTACGGCCGCGACATGCGAGTCGGCTGGGAGGGATGGAGCTTTCCTTATGAGGGTGTCTATGTGGGAAGTGAGAACAGGCTGGTAACGCACTGGTTAAACCGCGGGCCTGGCCTTAAGCCCGACGGCAGCCATTACCAGACACCGGGTATATCGTTTATTACCCTGAATCGTGAGGCAAGGATCTGTCGCCAGTTCGATATGTTCGACCTGGCGCACCAGATGAAGCTATGTGACGAGCTTGAAGATGCCGGCCTGCTCTCGCCCCGGTTGAAGCAGCAGTGGGTCATCCCCATGAAGCAGAAACTGGAACGCCAGTTGGCTGGTCACCGATAAACCCCCGAGGCCATACCAGAATGACGACTGCCGAGTGCAACAAGCAGCTGACCCGCACATTTTTTGACGCCATGCAGCGGGGCGACGCGAACGCCATTGCCGACACCTATGCGGATGAGGGCAGGGTGGTCACCATGGGGAGTACCCTGATATCCGGGTCCAGAGGAAAGGCAGAAATACGCCAGTTTGCCAGCGGGGTACTGGAAGCCTTCCCGGCGGGTATCAGGTTCACGATCCTGAACATGACTGCCGAGGATGACCGGGTCGCCGTGGAGGCGACATCAGAGGGGCTGCACGTGTCCGGCCAGCCGTACACGAACCACTATCACTTCCTGCTGACCTGGAAGGAGGGCCAGTTGCTGGAAATGAAAGAGTATATGGACACGGAGCTTGTGACAGATGTGCTCTGTGGGGGCGCGCGACCCGGGAAGGGGTCATCGGGTGACCGCGACTAGTTTCGATTTTCCCCAACCAGCAAAAGCCGCTGCAAGCTGACAGTCAAGAGAGCAGTCCCAGCAGGCCCAGCAGGATAGCGTAGCGCGCGGCCTTGCCTATGGCGGTCAGCAGGAGGAACACCGGGAACCCGACCCGCATCATGCCGGCGATGAAGGTCAATGCATCGCCCCCGACCGGCATCCAGGCAAGCAGCAGCGACCACTTGCCGTAGCGCTGGAACCAGCGCTGCGACATGCCGAGACTATCGGCTTTGAACGGAAACCACCTGCGGTCCTGGAAGTGCAGCAGGTAGCGCCCCAGCGTCCAGTTAAGCGCCGAGCCGAGGGTATTGCCCGCCGACGCCCAGAGCCACAAAGCCAGCGGATCGTAGCCGGCGCCGGCCATCCCCACGAGCATGACTTCGGAATAGGCCGGCACCAGGGTGGCCGCCAGAAACGCGCTGAGGAACAGGCCTGTGTAAGCGTCCATGGGAGGGTGCTAGCCGCTGGTGCCCGACCCGGGGTCGGCATCCCTTGCGTTACGCACCCGCTGCCCGGCAAGGTCCACCAGCCCGCGGAAGAGACGCTGCTGGGTCTCGCTCTGGGGCATGTACTCCGGATGCCACTGGACCCCGATAAAAAACGGGTGATCGGTTTTTTCAATCGCCTGCACCACCGAGTTGGCTTCGGAGGCGCTGACGGCGACGCCCTGTCCCAATCGGTTGATGGACTGGCGGTGCAGCGCGTTGACGAAACAGCTGCGGGTTCCAAGAATCCGCTCCAGATGGCTGGACCGCGCGATTTCAATGGTTTTTCGGGGCAGGATGCTGCGGATGTTCCCGGTATCCTCGGTATAGAAATGGCCTATCTTCTGGTGCAGCGACCCACCCAGTGCGACGTTCATCAGTTGCGCGCCGCGGCAGATACCCAGGATCGGCAAACAGCGTTGCAATGCGTACTGGATCAGCTCCATCTCCAGGTGGTCGCGCTCCGGGTCGTAATCCCTCCTGGTATGGGTGGCAAACAGCGCCCGAAAAACGCCCAGTACCAGGCCTACAAGCCAGTCTACAAGTGTACTGCGGATCATCGCTTCGCGGTTGTCAGGTTCACCCTCCTGGCCGTAATGGAAGGGATCGACGTCGGTCCCGCCGCCGATGACCAGCGCGTCCAGCCGCGCTCGGTCCGCACCCCTGGCCGGCGCGATGCGAACCGCCCTGGCGCCACAGCGGCGGATGGCGAACGCGGTCATCCACCACGCTATGGTTCCGCCCCGGTCCGGTCCGGTCACGCCGATCTGGAGTTGCCGCTTCATCGTGGATCCCGGCGCTGGAGATATTTCTGGCTGAGTATGGTGGTGAGGCGAGCGGCCCAGGTCGCCCTGGGCGCGATGGAAAACGTACTGTTGCTCTCGCGCCAGGCTGTTATCAGCTCCGGCAGCAGGGATGTGTCCTCTGCCAGTGTCTCGACATAGACCCAGCGGTTCCAGGCGGCGGCTGCACTCCAGTCGATTTCGTTGACCTTGCAGTCGGGCAGGCGGTAATGGAAGGCAGGGCGGCCTCTGACCAGCCTGCGCTCCTCCGGGTTTATGCCGGAAAGCACCCGGTCCTTATCCAGATAGCAAAAAATCGGCAGCATATCCAGCGCACGGTTCCGGGTCGGGTTGTGCTCGAGATAGTCGTCGATCAGTTCGCTGGTGTTTCTCCGGTAATCGTTATCCAGCAGCAGTTCCATGTAGTCCTGGGGAAACGGATCGATGTACTTGGTCAGGAAACGCCGGGTGATGTCGATTTCCGAGGAGTCGATTATCCAGGTGTATAACAGCAGGAACGCCTGCAGGTAGCGCGTGATCGTCAGAGGTTGCTCGTCCGGAATCGAGGTATTGATATGAAGCCCGAAGGCGTAGATCAGGGAATCCTGTGTGCCCTCGGCCCCCAGCGTCGAGAGCGTTTCGGTCAGCACGTCCAGCTTGTGGAGCTGGTCCAGCTCGATAGGTGCGGTGACCACCTCGCAGGGTATAAGCCCGCGACTTGCGCTGTCGATATTGGTTTCTATGCCGTGAGCCACGGTACCCGGTGAAAAGGTGATGCCCAGTGATTCCAGCCAGCGACGATACCTGACGGACTTGAGGATATCGGCGTCCCGCTCGATCTTGAGATTGCCTATCAGCGAGTCATGAAGAATGGCTTCGAACGGGCTTATGATCTCGAGCTCACCGCCCATGGCCCCCATCAGCGCCCGGGCGGTGTCGACGATGGACAGATTGCCGAGCTCGAACTCGAAGCCCGCGCGCCGCGGTCTGCCGGCAGAGTCTGTCAGCCGCGGTGGCAGTCGGTAGATCATTTCCATGGTTGACTCCTGAAACCCGACCTGTAGGTGCAGGGGCGATACACCCGCCAATACCGTGACGGTCCCTGGTGACAACTATAACCGTCGCTCTCAGTGAACCGCTTGCGTTAGCCCCATGATGCTTTGAAATCGTCAGTGATATCAATTACTTTGCAGGCAGTTCAATCTCAGCTGTAGCCGTGGCTGAAGTAACCCCCAGCTGGGTGGTCATTTTGAAATCCACGTGGACCAGGTGGCGGCCGTCTTCGTCCACCCGCTTGTCGGTGACCTCGGCATTCATGATGGTGATGTCACCGGTGAATGATGGGGCGCGAAAAGCACAATTGGAGTGGATAATCATGCCCCATTCCCCGGCCCAGCCGGAAAAATAGTCGAGAATCCACGCACCCATCGATGCGCCGTAGCCATAGCCCCTGGGAAAGCCGATCTGGCGTGCATAGCGCGGGAACAGGTGACCGCGGGACGGGCCGATATAGGCGCCGTCTGTCAGCTCGGGGTTGTCCAGTTCCAGCACCGGGTCCTGCTCCTTGCCGGCCATGTCACCGGTGAAACCCAGGGCCGCTATGTCGAGGTCGGTGCGGCGCTTGACCCCGCACCAGGTAGTAAACAGGTAAGCCCGCCACTCTGTGGTGAAACTGGCGATGCTGTGCGGCCCGATAATCCGGGTCGGCAGTTGGTCGCCGACATTGACATCGTCCCAATAACGCTTGCCGTGGCCAAGGTCGTGCAGCATCCTGATCCATTCGTACTTGCGGTCTTCGAGTTTCGCCAGCTCCTCGTCCGCCCACTCCGGGTCATCCGTCGCGCCAGGGGAAGCCATTTCCCTGGCCAGGTCCGGCCGATAGCGAATGGAGGTCGAACGCTGCTTGGCGATAAGGTCGCCGTGCTGGTTGTAATAGTAGTTGTCGCCCCGCTGGAAGCAGGTCGGCCCGGCGAACCGGGTTTCCTTGACAGCGTAGTCAAGGGCCACGCGGTGGTTGTGCAGGACATCACCGGCGTAGACCCGGGGACCCTCGAACCACCATTCGTCACCGCCGAATATCAGGTGTGATTCAGGAATGTAACCGACGCAGGACGGCCCCGTGCCGTGGGCATCATCCATTGCGACCGGGAATGACAATGGTGCAACCATACGGCCAAACCTGCTCTCTGCCGCGTAGTCCGGGTCATAGTGCAGCCGGTTGGGGTAGTGCATCGCCTGTACCCAGTGGCGAATATCCGTGTTGGAGAACGGGTCTCTCATGCGCGCGGGCTGAATCGGCACGCCCATATGGCGATCCAGGTCCGAGCAGTCCAGGGTTTTATCTGCCATAAGCGGTTCCTTATTAATTCAGTGTATGCAAGTTTATGTTGTTATCTGCCAGTCGGGAGCCGCTGTGGAAACGCGCTCGCGGGTTATTATCAACAATGCTGTTTACAACCGTTGACGGTGCGATAATGTGGTAGTAAAGTCAACCTGGTCTCGCCGAATATAAGATAAAGAGGTATAGCGCTGCCGTTCAGCCCG
>JAOUDU010000254.1 GCA_029859085.1 Gammaproteobacteria bacterium
AAACTGAGGTCGTACAGGTCGGCCATGTCGCCGGGGGAGGGCAGGGGCAACTGGTCGACAAACTTCTTCGGGTCCGGGGCATCGAAGGACATGACATCGCCGCGTCCGGGATATTCTATAAGGTCGGTTTCTATCACCTTGCCGCGGATGACGATGGGCGCGATAGGATTTGTCATTTTTATTACCTCTATCTAGAAACTGGTCAGGAAGTCCATCGCATCGTCGTGGGCCTCAGGGGTCGCGGTACAGCTGATCTTGTCGCTGCCACCCTGCTCTACGCCGAAGCGCGTTATGCTGTCCGAAAGGTGGGCGGTGGTGCGGCCACAGGGGCATTCGCTCCAGTCGATCTCGACGCTGTCGCCGGTGATGAGTCCGCCCCAGGCGCCGTTCATCGATACGTCGAAGAACGCGGCGCGCCCCTTCTGCCTGCCCTCTCGCGGCAGCAGTTCGCTGGTTTGCGCATCCAGGATCAGCGGGATCGACCAGGGTGTCAGGTGCAGGCGGCCGTGTTCACACTGGACATGCATGCCGCACTGCTCGGAGAAGGAGTAAAAGTAGCCATAGTTTTTACGGCCGAAGTTAAGGAAGTCATCGACAACCTGTTGCCAGTCATCCGGCATGTTGAAACCCTTGCCTCCGGTGCCGGATGTGACACTGGAATTCGGCGCGAAGTTGCACCGCTTGCCCTCGGCCAGGGCCGGCTTGGCGACGTCGTAGATCAGCTGCGCCGGCGCCAGGATAAACACGCGCTCACCCTCCAGCTTCTGCACCAGTTCATCCACCCAGGCCTTGACTTTCGCGGGCCGCTCCCGCTCTTCCGCTTCAAGCTCACCGCGCCGGGCGAGCAGGGCCGGAGGCACGTTAACCCGGCTGTCTCCGCGGGCCTGTGCGGCGCGCAGCCGGGCGGCCAGGTACATGAGGTCGGTGTCGCCCGGGGTGGTCATCATAGGGTGGAAGTGCGCGTTACTGCCCTTGGCAAAGTATTCCTTGTAGTACATGGGGGAGCGGTAGAACGCGGTGTGCCCGTCGGAATGGGTGGGCCAGCAGACATGAATCTTTTCGTTCAGGTCGGCATCGCCGGGCGGTTCGCCGAACTTTTGCAATAACTGGATGCGAAAGCCCCCGAGGATATAGTTGCGCCAGTCCTTGCGGTCCTTCGGCGTGAATGACATGGTGCCGGTGGTGCCGGAGGAGGTGATCGGATCGAGCTCGGTCACGCGGGAGATCAGGTCCATCCACCCGTGGATGGACTCGCAACCGGAACAATCCAGCTTGCTGAGGTCATAGGGCGTCAGGCGATCCAGCCATCGGGTCAGTTTGCCGTACTCGCCTTTTTCCAGCAGGAAGTCGGGATAGGATTTGTAGATTGTGTGTTCGAACAGCAAGGGGAGCACGTCATCTATTTCGCTGATGCCGGTTATGCCCTGCTTGTCCGCCAGTTTGGTCAGCATCGGGATACGGTTCCGGTGATCCTCGAAACGCAGTTTCAGTGCTTCTGTCTGCAGTTGATGCAGCAGGTCACGGGGTACCGACTGCATCTTCGTGTAGGACATGTCGAAGAACGTCAAGGGGTCATTTATCAAGGCAGCTGCTGATTCCCTGACGCTTGCACTGCCATCGAGCAGCTTGTCTACGGTAGTCATGTTCTTCTCCAGTTTTCGCCAGAACCCCACAATCTCCAGGGCCCGGATTGAGGGCGGGTGACATCAATACGTTGGTTTTTTTATTGCTTTTTAGCAGATCCCGAGTTTAGGTCTCCGCTGATTATAATACAACAGTGGTGTTCATTACGTTGGCATGTCATGATCTATGTCAAGTCTGTATTGCCCCGGCGGGAAACCCGGGAGACAGGAAACCGTGATTGCTGACGGCTATAAGCGCCGCTGCGCGGTGCGTACCCGCCGGGTTCCAGGCCAGTCGAATTGCGGCCGCTGCGCTAGTGCCGATGGCTGTTTTTGCGACAGGTATTAAGTATCCTCGAGGGCCACTCTTTGGACGGGACGGAAGCCGGAAGATGACTACACCATACGAAGGGGACCCGGATGCGCGGGTACAGTCGCTGCTGCGGGAGATGACCGTGGACGAGAAGCTGTCCCTGCTGGCGGGCAAGAGCCTGTTCAGGACCAAAGGCATACCCCGCCTGGCGCTGGCACCGATGAAACTGTCCGATGGCCCCCGCGGTGTGGGTTTTCACTCAAGCCTCAGGCGCTGTACCGCATTTCCCACCGGGATCGCGCTGGGGGCGAGCTGGGATCCGGAGCTGGCCCGCGAGTTCGGCGAGGCCCTGGCCCTCGAGGCGAGGGCGGTGGGGGCCCAGGTCATCCTGGGGCCGGCGGTCAATATCTGCCGCACGCCGCTGAACGGGCGCACCTTCGAATATTTCACCGAGGATCCTGAACTCAACAGCCGGCTTGCGGTGGAGGTCATCAGGGGTATCCAGTCCACCGGCGTGGCGGCCTGCGTGAAACACTACGCCGCCAATAACCAGGAGACCAATCGCTACCGGAACAGCTCCCAGGTCAGCGCGCGCGCGCTGCGGGAAATCTACCTGCCGGCGTTTGAAGCCGCGGTGCGCGAGGCGGACGTGTGGTCGGTCATGGCCGCCTACAACGCGGTCAACGGTGTGGCGGCCTGCGAGCACAAGCCGCTGCTCCATGACATCCTGCGGCAGGAGTATGGTTTCAGCGGTTTCGTGGTATCCGACTGGTTCGCAGTGCGGCGCACCGGCAGCGGTGCCAGCTGCCTGAGGGCGGGCCTCAACCTTGAAATGCCCGGCAGGGGTTCCAGCTACCGGCACTCGCGGCTGAAACGGGAGTTCGCCGCAGGTGCTTTCAGTGAGGCGGAACTGGACGGCAGCCTCCGGCACCTGCTGCGGATCTGGCTGCGCACCAGTCCCGAGGCCGGCCATCCGGCCGGCAGGCGCAATACCCCGGAGCACCAGCAACTGGCGCGGCGTATGGCGGCGGCGGGCATCACCCTGCTCAGGAACAAGGGCGGCCTGCTGCCGCTGGACCTTGCCGGTGTTACCCGCCTCGCGGTGGTCGGGCCCCGCGCGGACAAACGCATCTGTCGCCCTCTTTACGGCGGCAGCGCGGGGGTCTGGTCGCCCTATGAGATCACCCCGCTGCAGGGTCTGCGCGAGCTGGTGGGCGATAAATGCGAAATCGTGAGCGACCCCGGGACAGCCGATGCCGCCATCGTCTTTATCGGGCTGGGCCACCGGATCGGCGGGGACAGCGAGGGCGGGGACAGGAAGAGCATGCAGCTGCCACCGGAGCAGGATGCGCTGGTGCGCAAAACTGTTGCACAGAATGCCAATACCATCGTGGTACTGGTCAGCGGCAGCCCGCTGGAGATGCCCTGGGCAGATGAGGTGCCCGCGATCGTCATGGCCTGGTACCCGGGTATGGAGGGGGGCAGGGCGATTGCCGACGTACTGTTTGGCCGGGTCAATCCCGGCGGCAAGCTGCCCATAACTTTTCCCCGCACGCTCGCGGACAGCCCGGCCCACAGCGAGCCGCGACGGTTCCCCGGTGACAGCAGGGAGGTGTGGTACGACGAGGACATTTTCGTCGGTTACCGCCATTTCGACCGGCGCGGGATCGAGCCGCTGTTCCCTTTCGGGCACGGCCTGTCCTACACCACTTTTACCTATGGCGCGCTGGCAATACAAAACAGCAGCTGGAAGCCGGATGATGTTCTTCGCCTGTCGTTGCAGCTCACCAACTCGGGGGAACGCGACGGCAGCGAAGTGGTGCAGCTCTATGTGGGTGCCCGGGCTCCCTCACTGCCCCGGCCGGAGCGGGAGCTCAGGGCGTTTCGCAAGGTATTCCTGCGTGCGGGTGAATCGCGCACCCTGGAATTCGACCTGACTGCCCGGGCGCTGGCCTATTACTGTCCCGAATCCCTCCGATGGCGGATCGACGAAGGGGACTACACTGTCAGTATCGGGGCTTCCTCGCGGGACCTGCGCCTGCAAGCCACGGTGTCCTACGGGTAATGTCTTGCACCTGCAACCGGGATAGCCCTTCGTATAGCGCCCCCGGGTGACCGGCGGGACCGATTCCGTGGCCCGTTCCCGCGGGGTGCCTTGACGGCTTTCCATATTGGTGACAATATCTTGACACCAAATTATTCGAGGGGTGAAAGCTATGGGCGCTGGCGGCTCGGACCCGGTTTATTATGATCCTTACAGGGTGGATATCGTCGAGAATCCCTACCCTTTTTACCGCCGTCTGCGGGAGGAAGCGCCGCTCTATTACAACAATGAATACGACTTTTTCGCCGTAAGCCGCTTTGAGGACGTCCAGAAGGGACTGGCCAATCACCAGACCTTCAGTTCCGCCCGCGGCGGCATTCTCGAGCTGATAAAGGCGAATATCGAGATGCCCCCAGGCACCTTCATTTTTGAAGACCCGCCCCTGCATACTGCGCACCGCAGTATCGTGGCGAGGATGTTCTCGCCCCGGCGGATGAACGGGCTCGAGTCGATGGTGCGTGAATTTACCGCGCGCACCCTCGACTCGCTCGTTGGCAGGGACAGTTTTGACGTTGTCGCTGATATCGGCGCACAGGTGCCCATGCGGGTAATCGGCATGCTGCTGGGGATACCCGAGCAAGACCTGCAGCATGTGCGCGAGCGGGCTGACGCGAACTTGCGCACGGAACAGGGAAAACCCTTGAGTTACGACCAGGGCATGTCGCTCGGTGAGGGCTTCGAGGAGTACATCGACTGGCGCGTCCGGAACCCGTCGGACGATGTCATGACCGAACTGTTGAATGTAGAGTTTACTGATGAAACGGGGAAACAGCGGAAACTGGCTCGCGAAGAAATACTCACTTTCGTGAATGTGCTGGCCGGCGCAGGCAATGAAACGACCAATCGCCTGATCGGGTGGACCCTGAAAACCCTCGCGGACCATCCCGACCAGCGCAGTGAACTTGTCAGGGAGCCGTCGTTGATCCCGGAGGCGATAGAGGAGGTTCTCCGCTACCAGCCTATCGGCACCCATGTCGGGCGCTATGTGGCGCGGGATGTCGAATACTATGGCCAGACGGTGCCCGAAGGCAGTGCCATTCTGTTCCTGGTGGGGGCCGCAAACCGGGACGATCGTCGCTTCCCGGA
>JAOUDU010000255.1 GCA_029859085.1 Gammaproteobacteria bacterium
CCGGCCCGGGCAGTACGAGTACCAGCTGGAGGCCGAGCTCATGCACGAGTTCGCCTCCTCCGGGGCGAGGCACCTTGCCTACCCGAGTATCGTGGGCAGCGGCGCGAACGCGTGCACACTGCACTACGTCAACAACGACGGCGTCATGCGCGACGGTGATATGGTGCTGATAGATGCAGGCTGCGAGCTGGAATACTATGCATCGGACGTGACCCGCACTTTTCCCGTCAATGGCCGCTTCAGCCGTGAGCAACGCGCCCTGTACGAGGTTGTACTGGAGGCGCAGCTGGCAGCCATCGCCGCGATAAAACCCGGCAACCACTGGAACCAGCCCCACGACGCCAGCGTCCGGGTAATCACCGCCGGGTTGGTAGAGCTGGGCCTGCTTAAGGGCAAGGTAGAGAAACTGGTCGAGAGCAAGGCCTATCGCGAGTTCTACATGCACCGGGTCGGGCATTGGCTGGGACTGGATGTACACGATGTTGGCGACTACCGGGTGGGCAACGAATGGCGCCAACTCGAGCCTGGCATGGTAATGACAGTGGAACCCGGTATTTATATATCGGCTGCGAACAGCAAGGTGGCCAGGAAGTGGCGCGGTATCGGCATCCGCCTGGAAGACGATGTCCTGGTGACCACGCGGGGCTGCGAGGTGATAACCGCGGCGGTGCCCAAGACCGTCGAAGACATAGAGGCCCTGATGGCCGGATGATGCAATGACAGCCTACCGGGACATCGTTATCGCTGGTGGCGGCATGGTCGGCGCCAGCCTCGCGCTGCAGCTTGCAGCCGTACTGCCGCAGACCGTGTCGATCTGCCTGGTGGAGGGCTTTCCCCTGCCCGCGCCGCTGGCCCAGGGCAAACCGGAGTATCACCCCTCCTTCGATGCCCGCTCCACCGCCCTCAGCTACAGTTCCCGCCTTGTCTACGAAAAAATCCAGGTCTGGGACGAGCTGCGCGAGTGGCTGTGCCCCATCGAAAGTATCCACGTATCAAGTCGCGGCCACTTTGGCAGCTCCCTGCTGCGGGCCGGGGATTACGGCTGGTCCGCCCTCGGCTACGTGGTGGAGAACGCCTGGCTGGGAAATGCGCTGGTGCAGGCGCTGTACCGCCAGGGCCGGGTGGAAATCATCAGCCCGGCCCGGGTGGCTGCGGCCATACCCGAGGGCAGGGGTATGAAGCTGCGGCTGGAAGGTGGGGCGGAAACCGTTCTCGAAACCGCGCTGCTGCTGGTAGCCGACGGGGCCGCCTCTGGCCTGCGCGAGCAACTCGGCGTGGCGGTGCAGGAGAAACCCTATGGGCAGCACGCGCTGGTGGCCAATGTCGCGTTCGCCCAGCCCCACAAGGGTTGTGCCTACGAGCGTTTTACCGACCAGGGTCCTGTCGCGCTGCTGCCCCTGCTCGCCTCCAGCCCGGGGGAACATCGCAGCGGCCTGGTCTGGACCCTGTCCGCCCGGGAGGCCATGCATTTGCAGGCCTGCCCGGAGCAGGAGTTCCTGCAGGCCCTGCAGGACAGGTTCGGCTACCGCCTCGGGCGGATGCTGCAGGTGGGTGAGCGGCACTGTTACCCGCTGTCGCTGGTGCAGTCCGCTGAACAGGTGCGCCAGGGAGTGGTGGTGATGGGCAATGCCGCTCATTCCCTGCATCCGGTGGCGGGCCAGGGTTTCAACCTCGCCCTGCGGGATGTGGCGGAACTGTCCGCGGTCCTGGCCCGGGGCGCGTCTGCGGGACAGGCCCTGGGTGACCTCGCCCTGCTCCAGGGCTACCTGCGGCGGCAGCAGCCGGACCAGGACAGGACCATCCAGTTCAGTGACCGCCTGCCGGGATTGTTCATGCACAGCGACCCGGTGCTGGGGTTGGCGAGGGACCTGGCGCTGTCCGGCCTGGATATACTGCCGGGCCTGAAGCGGGCGTTTGTGCGGCATGCCACGGGCGTGGCGGCAATGGCCGGGGCCCCCGGCGATACCTTCGAAAAAACCTCTGACAAAACAGGGACCGGACGGCGCAATGGCTGACACGCGGCACTTCGATGTAGCCATTATCGGTGCCGGTATCGCCGGCAGCGCACTGGCTAAGGCACTGAGCGGCAGGGGCCTGGCCATCGCCCTGGTGGA
The DNA here is from genome assembly GCA_029859085.1 of Gammaproteobacteria bacterium. Taxonomy (GTDB): domain Bacteria; phylum Pseudomonadota; class Gammaproteobacteria; order Pseudomonadales; family Halieaceae; genus JARRPM01. The sequence continues at coordinate 2,115 of JAOUDU010000255.1, forward strand.
AGCGCAATCCCTGGCGCCTTCGCAACTGCCCGCTGAGCTCGACCTCGAGCATTTTGATCCCAGGGTCAGCGCGATCACTCCCCGCTCGAAATCGCTGCTCGAGGACCTGGGGGCGTGGCAGTCGATAGCTGCCTACCGCCAGTGCGCCTACCGCCACATGACCGTGTGGGACGCGGAGGGGACCGGGGGTATCGAGTTCGACTGTGCAGACGTAAACGCCCCCGCCCTGGGTCATATCGTAGAGAACCGGGCCATTGTCAGCGCCCTGCTGGAACAGGTGGCGGGGTCTGCCGATATCGTGGCCTACAGCAACGCGCGGCTGCAGGACTGCAGCCGCGTCGACGCTGGCGCGGGCATGCGGGTGCAACTGGAGGATGGCGCAGTCCTGGAGGCCGACCTGCTGGTGGCGGCCGATGGCGCCCTCTCACGGGTCCGCGAGATGATGGGATTCAGCACCCGCGAGTGGGACTACGGCCACCGGGCAATCGTCACCACCGTGCAGGTGGAACGGTCGCACCAGGACACCTGCTGGCAGCGGTTCCTCACCAGTGGTCCACTGGCATTCCTGCCCCTGCCGGGCGAGGATGGCCGCAATTACTGCTCCATCGTCTGGTCCCTGCGGGATGATCTGGTAGACGATTTGCTGGCTCTGGATGAGCGGGCATTTTGCACCGAGCTGGAGCGCGCATTCGAGGGCAGCCTGGGCGCGGTTCTGCACTGCGCCCCGCGTTTTGCCTTTCCCCTGCGCCAGCGCCACGCCATCGATTACGTCCAGGCCGGCGTGGCGCTGGTGGCCGATGCCGCCCATACGATTCACCCGCTGGCGGGCCAGGGTATAAACCTGGGCCTGCAGGATGTCGCCGTATTGGCGGAGGAGGTTCTGGCCGGGCATGCCAGGGGAGTGAGCCCCGGGCGGCTGGAGTTGTTGCGGCGCTACCAGCGCAGGCGCAAGGGCGAAAACCTGTTGATGATGGCGGCCATGGATGGTTTCAAAGCGCTGTTTGAGCAGCAGGCCCTGCCGCTGCGCTGGCTGCGCAACGCGGGAATGCGCGGGGTCGGCCAGATGGGGCCGATCAAGCAACAGTTGATCCGTCGCGCCATGGGGGTCGGCTGATACTGCCCGCCGATACCGGCCGATCATTGTTTTTCCCCCGACCCCCGCTAGAATAGGGTCGCCGGAAAGGTGCCGCGGGCCGGCCGTGGCCCACAGTATTTCAAGCCGTTCCCTTCACCCCTGATGCAATTGAAACAGAGGACAAGACATGAGCCATACGCCCACCGAATTGAAATATGCCAGCAGCCACGAGTGGGCTCGCCTGGAGGAGGATGGCACCGTGACCGTGGGCATCACCGACCATGCCCAGGCTGCGCTGGGTGACGTGGTTTTTGTCGAGTTGCCCGAAGTTGGAACGGTTCTCGCCGCCGGGGATGAGGCCGGTGTCGTCGAATCGGTCAAGGCCGCCTCCGATATCTACGCCCCCATCGCGGGCGAAGTCCTCGAGATCAATGTGGCCCTCGAGGACGAGCCGGAAATGGTCAACACCGACCCCTACAACGACGGCTGGTTCTTCAAGCTGCAGCCCTCTGATATCCATGAACTTGACGCACTGCTTTCAGCCGGGGATTACCAGCAACAGTGCGATGACGAAGACTGAACATGCCTCACCCGGCGCGGAACTGTACCTGCGCCGGGGGGCCGACCGCCGCCTGCGCGGTGGCCACCTCTGGGTTTACTCCAATGAAATAGATACCGGCCGCACTCCGCTGGCGGGCTTCGCCGCGGGCGACCTGGTCTGCGTGCGGGATGCCGGCGGCGCCGTGCTGGGCTCTGCATACATGGAACCGCAGTCGCTGATCTGCGCCAGGCTCTATGCGCCGTCGGAGCAGCGGCCGCTTGACGAGACCTTGTTCGCGGCGCGTCTGGCCACGGCCCTCGCAGGCAGGGAGGCCGTTTTCGACCGCCCTTTTTACCGGCTCGTCTACGGCGACAGCGATACCCTGCCCGGTATCGTGATCGACCGCTTCGGCGACTACCTGGTGGTGCAGTTCAACAACGAGGGTATTGAGCGCCATCGGGACAGCCTGCTTGCCGCGCTCACCGCGCAATTGCAGCCCCGGGGGATCCTGTTGCGCGGTGACAGCCGCAGCCGGCGCGAGCAGGGACTGGCGGGCGGTGCGGAGGTGGTCCACGGCGAGGTGCCGGAGCAGGTGGAACTGGAGGAAAACGGTGTCCGCTTCCTGGCGCCGGTCCACGCTGGCCAGAAAACCGGCTGGTTTTACGATCACCGGATGTCCCGGGCGCGCCTGGCTGCCTGGGTCCGCGGCAAGTCGGTACTGGACGTATACAGCTATATAGGTGGCTGGGGCGTGCAGGCAGCCGCCTTTGGCGCCACCGACGTCTGCTGCCTGGACAGTTCCGCCGTTGCACTTGAAGGCGTGGCAGCCAACGCCCGACTCAACGGGCTGCAGGACTGCGTCACTACCTTGCGCGGCTCCGCTCCCGAAACCATGGCGGACCTGCGCGCCCGGGGTCGCCAGTACGATGTGGTCATCCTCGACCCGCCGGCTTTCATCCAGCGCAAGAAGGACCTGAAAAAAGGCTTCACCGCCTACCGCAGAATCAATGAACTGGGCCTGCAACTGCTGCGTCCCGGCGGCCTGCTGGTATCGGGTTCCTGTTCCATGCACCTGTCCCGCGCCGACCTCATCTCGGCCATGCAGCAGGCCGCGGTCCGCGCCGGCTGCCAGCTGCGGGTGGTGGAGCAGGGCGCCCAGGGCCCGGATCACCCGATCCACCCCGCCATCCCCGAGACCGAGTATCTCAAGGCGGTGTTTGCCCGCCGGCTTTAGGTTTTCGGGATTTGTCCTTTGATCAGCAGCCGGGGCTTTAAAACACCCATTTCTGTTTGTTTCTTTTTTCCGTAACCGCGGGTTTCATAGGCCTGTTGAGTTCTTTCTGTACTTCCGTAGCCGCGGGGTTTTGGCGTACCCCGGCTACACCTGCCCGCAA